>JAJZKY010000754.1 GCA_021803885.1 Planctomycetota bacterium | reverse complement strand
GAAGCGCGGCATTCGTGATAATTCGCTGCCGTTGATCTTTGCGCCGAATCAAACACATTTTAATTCTACAAACACAAAGGGGCCTTGATTGGCCCCTTTGCTCTTGAAGCTGCCGCCGCCTACCAGTTGCGGATCAGCAACTCACCGGCCGCGCCCTTGCTCCGGCCGGCACCACCGACCGTGTAGTTGATCTCCAGCCGCTCCATCTGGAGACCGGAAAACGCCTGGCGCATCTCCGGGATGTCATTGACCGATACGATCATCCGCCCTTTGATGGACTTGGCCAGGTCGGCCATGAGCGCGTACTGCTCCAGGCCGAAATCCACCCCATAACCCTCGGTGCCCCAATACGGCGGGTCAAGGTAGAACAGCGTGTGTGGCCGGTCGTAGCGCCGGATGCAGTCTTCCCAGGCCAGATGCTCTATATAGGTACGCGACAGCCGGAGATGGGCCGCCGACAGTTCCTCCTCGATCCGCAGCAGATTCAGGCGCGGAGCGGCCGTCGTAGCCGTTCCAAAGGTCTGGTTGGCCACCTTGCCGCCGAAGGACATCTTCTGGATGTAATAGAACCTGGCCGCCCGCTGAATGTCCGTCAGGGTCTCCTCGGGCGTCTTCTTGAGCCAGCCGTAGAGCTGCCGGCTGATCAATGCCCACTTGAACTGGCGGACGAATTCCTCCAGGTGGTGCTTTACGACCCGGTACAGGTTGATTAACTCGCCGTTGATGTCGTTCAACACCTCGACATCGGACGGCTCTTTCAGGAAGAACAAGGCCGCGCCGCCCGCGAAAGGCTCGACGTAGCACTCGTGGGCCGGGAAAACCGGCAGGATGCGCTTGGCCAGCCGGCGCTTTCCGCCGACCCAGGGAACAATGGGTGTTGCCATGTCAGCCCTCCTGCAAGCGGATTGCGCTGTCCGCTTCACGCGGGCGCCAGGTGGGCGTGCGGTCAAAACTTGATGTGTTGCTCATCGTCGTCTCCGTTGGTTCAGACGCTCGATGGCGCTCGGGTGGGAGGCTCTCGGCCTTCAGGTGATTCAAGGTGCCACAGCGCGGGCACTTGATTTGAAGCTCGATGTAGCGACCAGTGGCGAGCTTTCGACGGCACTGGCCGCAACGGATGTCGTTCCTTTGCAGCATTTGCAAACCCTTTTCGTATTATCAAAACCGCCGTAGACTTCCCCTACCTGTGCACGGGTGGGGAAGCCCTGGCCAACGATTTGCAGTTGCTGCTGCAGTTCTGCGGGTCCGCCAGGTGCTCCAACACCTGGCGGTCGCTTCCTCTTTTTTCTCAGGCTGGCGCGAGGCCACCCCATTCTTGCGGGCCGAGGCGATGCACGGCCGCTGGGTACAACTTGCACATCCAACCCGGTGCGCCTGACTCGTGCAGCATCCTGGCGAACAGACGTACCGTGGCCTTCTTGGTCAGCCCCTGAATCTCCGGCCGAAACTGGCACAGCGCGTCGTGAACGAGAGACGCCTGCCAGGAAACCGGCCGACCATCAGGACCGAGGGGACCATCCCACGGCCCGATCCAGACACCGCCAGGCAGTAGAAAGCCACCCGGCAGCCGAACGGACGGGCTGCACCCATCCCATGCGTATCCGGCTGGGATCACCAGCCGGCAGTGCCCAATCTCAAGCCAGGAGCCAGCGTAGGCGACCGACACCAGCTCCGGAGCTGACAGCTCGAAGCGGTCCCGGAGCACATAGCGCCAGGTCATCCCAGCACCTCTGCTGCCCGGCCCTCGCCGATCAAGCCGGCGATCTCAAGGGCCTGGACGCCACCCTGGGTGGCCGGGTCATCGAGGTTGATGTCGCGGGCCAGCTTGAACTTCTCCCACCAGGCATTGAGGGCGGCGTTCGCCTGGCAGGCTGCCAGGATGGCCTGCATTTCCGCATCGGTGAACCGGTCGGAAAAGCCCTTGTGGGTGAGCCGGCGCGGCGCTGCCACGGCCACATCAATCGACCAGGTGAAGCTCTGCACGCTGCCCACGTCGGTCAGGGCATCGACGGCCGCCTCCGCGGCATTGCTCGACCGGCGGATGGCCTCCCGCTCGGCCAGCACTGCATCGACCTCGGCCAAGGTCGACCAGCCGGCGGCTTCGCGCTCGCGGGCACGGGCCAGCTTCCAGTCGGTGGCCTCGATCAGCCGGGCGGCCTCGGCCTTGATGCGAGCCTTGCGGGAGGATTTGGCCTGCCCCAAGAGCGCCGTGCTGTCTTGAATGACGGTTACGCCATCATCGGACAGGTACAGACTGGTCATGTCGTCGGTCGACACGTCCGGAGAGATGCTGTCAGCGTCCACGAGCAAGCCTTGCCCGTTGTATCCGTCGATGGAGCCTTCTACACATCCAATGCAGCGACGGGTCATGTCGTCAAAAATAAATCGTTTCATGGTGGTCTCCTTATGCCGTCAGGGCGATGTAGGCGATTTCGCACGCCTGGTAGGGGCGGATTTGCAAAGACGAGGCACAGCGGCGCATCGGCAGGCGCGGCGATGATGTCGAGGCGGTGTGGTTGTACGGGTTCGCGTTGCGTTCCGCGTAATTGACCTGGGTACCGTCGAACACCATCCATTCGTTGCCGGTACTGCCTTCGTTCCAGCCCGCCACCCCGGCCTTAGTGATAAGCCGCACAAACAGCGTGATGCCAGAGCGCAGCGTGACGGTGCTAGACCAGACCTGCGCAGATGAGTAATTGACTTTTGTTGCCAACGGCGATGCATACAGCGCATCCATCGCCACGTTGGAGGCGTTCATGGCAGTCATCGCCGTCGTCGATGCCGCGACCGCGTTCATGGCGGTAGAAGAAGCGGCCACCGCATTCATGGCGGTAGAAGAAGCGGCCACCGCATTCATGGCGGTAGAAGAAGCGGCCACCGCATTCATGGCGGTAGAAGAAGCGGCCACCGCATTCATGGCGGTAGAAGAAGCGGCCACCGCATTCATGGCGGTAGAAGAAGCGGCCACCGCATTCATGGCGGTAGAAGAAGCGGCCACCGCATTCATGGCGGTAGAAGAAGCGGCCACCGCATTCATGGCGGTAGAAGAAGCGGCCACCGCATTCATGGCGGTAGAAGAAGCGGCCACCGCATTCATGGCGGTAGAAGAAGCGGCCACCGCATTCATGG
>JAJZKY010000034.1 GCA_021803885.1 Planctomycetota bacterium | reverse complement strand
CCAGGATGCCAATGGCCTGCCCGCCGCACCGCATCACCTGCTGGCGGCCATCAACGTCCTGAATTCCGAAGAAGTTAAATACTTCCTGAGCAATGCCCCGGAAGATACGCCGGTGGAAACGCTGCTCCTGGTGGCCTTCTCCCGCTGGAAGATCGAACGGATGTTCGAGGATGGCAAGGGCGAACTGGGGCTGGACCATTTTGAAGTCCGCCGATACCTGTCGATCCAACGCCATCTGATCCTCACGTGCGTGAGTTACCTGTTCCTGGCCGAGTTCCACCAACAACATCGGGAAAAAAAATCCGGAATTGACGCTCTGCCAAATCCGCACCGCCCTGGCCAATCTGACTCCCCTGTGGCGTCGTGGCGGACGTTGTTCGAGAGCTTTGGCCGAGTCGATCCAGAAGCGGTTGCTTCTCACCCAACAACGCGCCGCCAAAGCCCGAACCTGCCACCGCAAGCGAACCCTGCGTCGGTTGCGGGCGATCGGCCTGTTTTTGAAAGACCTACGCATGTGCAATTGGCCTCTTCCGTAGCGTTGTAGTAGTAGTTTCATCCGATCTATAGATTCCGCCGAACCACACCAAGCAGGTGGCCGCCAAGGGCGTCGATAACCGGCACCTCTCCCGTTGGCTCACGATACAATTGGCGTTGTACATCGGCCTGGGTCATTTGCGGAAGCAGGCAGTTCACGGGTGTTACAACATCAGCCGCCGCCCCGGTATCCAGAACACGGGCCAATGGGTGGCAAGCAATCACGGCGGGAAGAAGAATACGACCGACAAAAATGCCCTTTTCATCTATTACATACAGAATTTTCGGAGCATGATTGGAATCAAGAAACCGCTCCATAATCGCCCGGTAATTTGTAGATATTGAAATGATCTCAATATTCTGATGGATGCGAGCTTTGTAGGATATCTGTATGTTTTTGAACGGCATTATTATGGCCGGGCGAATGGTATTTATAGGTCCGGAGTAAAGCGAACGCCGATCCAGCAAGCGTGCCGTTATCGCCGCACCCGCCACTGCGACCAAAATGGGCACGAAAATATCCAGCGTATGATGCGTAAGCTCAAGCAGTAGAACAATTGAGGAAACAGGGGCTTGCGTAGTTGCGGCCAATACCGCGCCGGCACCAATGACGGCATAACTTCCCGGAGTTGCACCCGGCCAGAAAAAAGACCAGAGACGGCCGAAAAATCCACCCAGTACGGCACCGATGGTGATGCTGGGTGTAAAAAGACCGCCCGGCGCTCCGCTACCCAGGCAACCGGATGTTGCCAATGGTTTGAGAAAAATCATGGCCAGTAGCAGGGGCAGGCTGAGTTGATTGGTGAAAGTCAATTGGGTGACATCCTTACCGTTGCCCAATAACTGCGGAAATGGAATCGCAAAACAACCCAGAAGAGTGAACATGAGCACCGGCATCATCAGCGTCCATCCGCGCTGCGGTTTTTTGGCATCCGCCAAAATAATCAAACGCACAAATAATACCGAGACAACACCGGCAAGAGGGCCAAAGGCCAGCGCCCAGACCAGTTGTCCGACTGTAAGAGTGTAATTGGGCACCAGATAGGTGGCATGGTTAGGCAGCGTCAACCAGGAAACTCCGGTGGCCACGAATGAGGCGGTAAGCGCGGGGAGAATCAGCGGCAAAGCCAGAGTTCCAAGCAATACTTCAAGCGCAAACAGGGCACCCCCGAGGGGCACATTATAGACAGCTCCCATACCCGCACCAGCTCCACACGCGACTAAAAATCGTCTTTCCGCTGGTTCCAATTTAGCCCAACCGGAAAGTACGCTGGCAACAGCAGCGCCCACTTGCTTGGGCGCCCCTTCCCGCCCGAGAGAGGCTCCCATGCCAACGATGGTCATAGATAGTGCGGCGTCGATAATAGTGCGAATGAAGGGCAAGCGGCCGGACCTGAACCAGATGGCTTTGGGGGCGTCACTATCCTTTCCCGGCCAATAGTGCTTCAGCAGCCAAATCACAACAGTTGCCAGCAGGCCCGCGACCGCCATAATCCATACATGCCGCCAAGGAGATACAAGTTCAGCCGCATGCTGAAAATCACCCGAACTATAGGAATAAGACCAATGCTGCACCACCGCCAGCAGTGCCATCAGCAGAGACGCCCCCAGTCCGGCACCAATACCGGTGATCACGACCAGCAGCCAGAATCGAGGAGAGAAATTCAGCGCCGTGTAACCTGACGAATCATTGGGCTGTATGAATGGCATTGCTTTCATGGATATTGCTCACATACCGGCGAGGCGACGCATTAGCGGTTTTTTGACGGTATCCAACACGAACATCATGGCGAGGGTGGCGGCCAATAATCCCAGCACCATCATGATGGGTACGGGCACCATCAAAATTCCAAAGACCGCCATTGTGGATACCACCACCACATCTCCGGCGGTGGCCCAGATCAGCAATGTTCCCGGCCGGGATTTCCAGAAGGAGCGGCTTTCACGCACCAGATATACCGTGGCCAATCCGCTGAATACCATGGCCAGAAAGACCAGCGTTTGCGTGGCCGGCAACTTCAGGAAATGCCGGCCGACATAGAACACCGCGAAGCAATATAAGAGCCAGGAGACCGCTATCACGGCGGAGGACCCCATCACGATGCGAATGTTCCAGCGGTCCGGATGCTTTGAAGGCGTAACGCGATCACCGGCCAGGGACATGGTGACAAAATCATTGGCGAACAACAACAGCAAAATCAACCGGGGCGTGGTTACAAGAGAACCGGTGATCAGCAAGCCCAGACTCAGAAACAATGCCACCTGAATGGTCTTGGTGACCTTATTGGTGGTGTACGTAAGCATGCGCCGGTACACCTTGCGGCCAATGTTGACCGAGTCCGTCAGGTGAGAAATTCCCGGTTTGGTAAGCACCAGGCTGGCGGCGGAGCGGGCGACATCGGTGGCATTGGATACGGCGATTCCGACTTCCGCCTGCTTAAGCGCCGGGGCGTCATTGACGCCATCACCGGTCATTCCGGTGATAATATGCCGGCTCTGAAGCTGGCGGACCAGCGCAATTTTGTCCTCCGGAAAAACGCCGGCAAATACATCAGCGTCAAGTTGCCCCTTTTCAATGGCGGAACGATCCGCGGACTTGCTTCCAATACCCAGTTGCGCGGAGATGGCCTGGGCAGTGGTTTGGCCGTCCCCCGTAACCATTCGCACGCGGATGCCCAAAGATTGAAGCTTGGCAATCGTATCGTGCGATTCCGGACGCGGTGGATCGCGCAGGGACAGCAAGCCGATCATTTTCAATTCACCATCAGTCTGTGCGGCCACGCCCATCACGCGGTTGCCCTGCGCCGCCAGAGCGTCCGCCTGTTTCAGGCTATCCCCGGCGTTTTTGCACAAGGCGACCAATGTGGCCGGTGCGCCTTTCATCGCGCGGGCCTTTTTGCCATCCATCTCCAGTTCGGCTTCGGCGCGTTTGGTGGAGGGATCAAAGGGGATTAACTTGGAGCGCTTCCAATGGAATGCCGCAACGGGATTCTCCTGATATTTTTTAAGAATGGCCATATCAATGGGATCCTGGGTGCCGGCATCACACGTCTGCGCGGCAAACGCCAGAACGTCCGGTTCGGCGGCACCATTGAGTCCTTGAACTTTTTCCAGAGCCAGTTCGTTGAGCGTTAGCGTGCCGGTTTTATCACAACAGAGTTCCTGCATGCCCGACAATTCCTGGATGGCTGACAGGCGTGTCACCAGCACATTGTTGTCCGCCATTTCCAGTGAAGCGGTGGCTTGTGCCAGCGTAAAAGTGGCCGGAAGCGCCACTGGCACGGAAGCCACCAATAGGATCAAGGCGAAAGGCAGTATAACGGACCAGGCCATGCCCATGGAAAAGGCGTATATCAAAACGATAACCACCAGTGTGACATCCATCATCAGAAGATATTTGACGATGGAAAAAATAATCTGTTCCATGTGGCCGACGGTTTTGGCTCCGCGCACCAGTTCCGCAGTTTTGCCAAACATGCTTTTGGCACCGGTAGCGGTGACTTCCGCGGCGGCCTCGCCGCGTTTAACCACCGAGCCGGAACGGGCATCGCCCCCCGTAGCAAGCTCAACCGGCGCGGATTCTCCGGTCAACGCCGACTGATCAACTTGTATATCCCCTTGGACGAGCCGGGCATCAGCGGGAACCATGTCGCCCATGCGGAGATAAATACAATCACCGGGCACCAAATCGCGGGCGGGTATTGGCAGCCATTTGCCATCACGCATGACGCGGGCGTTAATTTCCAGTCGGTGACGAAGAATTTCCAAAGCGGCCTGGGCCTTGCCTTCTTCCACGAATCCCAGAACCGCATTGCCGACCAGCAGCAAGGCGATAATGATGGCTTCCATCGGCTTGCCCATGGCAATTTCCAAGGCGAACGTGACTTCGAGCATCCATGGAACAGGCGCCCAGAACTTTAACAGAAACCGGCGAAGGGGATGCGATTTTTGTTCCGGGATGGAATTGGGGCCGAACTTTTTCAGCCGTTCGGCGGCCTCCTGTGCGGAAAGCCCTTTGGCGGCGGCGACTGTGGGAATGGCGGCGAGATTCGGTGTGGAAGTTAAGCTCATAGATAGTATTCCCCGTATTTATAAAACCCGGGCGGACTTATGGGCGGTGTCCCTGGATGGATTTCCATCCAGGGACGGCAGACCTTGCCCGGCGCGATGAGCGACGGCACGGTGGTCGTGGTTTCAATGTGTTCCTTGCCGAGAGACCTTTGTCGGCTTCCGGGGAAATCATTTCACCCTCGCTTCCGGCCACTTCCAGTTTCGAACCTCGGGCAGGTCCTGGCCGTGCTGGTCGATGTAGCGCCTGTGCTCGATGAGTTTGTCCCGCACCATCTGCTTGAGATAGGCCGCTTTTGCGCCCAGGTGCGGCAGGCGATCCACCACATCCTGCACGAGGTGAAAACGGTCCATGTCATTGAGCACGGTCATGTCGAAGGGCGTGGTGATGGTTCCTTTTTCCTTGTATCCGCGGACGTGCAGGTTGTGGTGATTGGTGCGGCGATAGGTCAGCCGGTGTATCAGCCACGGGTAGCCGTGAAAAGCAAAGATGATGGGCTTGTCTTTTGTAAAAAGCGAATCGAAGTCGGCGTCGCTTAGCCCGTGCGGATGCTCGCTGCCGGGTTGGAGCTTCATCAGGTCCACGACGTTGATCACACGGATTTTGATATCGGGCAGTTGCTGCCGCAGAATGGAAACGGCGGCCAGAATCTCCAGTGTGGGCACGTCGCCGGCGCAGCCCAGCACAACATCCGGATCCAGGCCCTTGTCATTGCTGGCCCATGTCCAGATGCCGATACCTTCCTCGCAATGTACGGCGGCGGCTTCTACCGACAACCACTGCGGCGCCGGGTGTTTTCCGGCCACGATCACATTGACATACTGCCGGCTGCGCAGGCAGTGATCCATGACGGAAAGCAGACAGTTGGCGTCCGGCGGCAGGTAAACCCGCACGATCTCGGATTTTTTGTTGACCACGTGATCGAGAAAGCCGGGATCCTGGTGGGTAAAACCGTTGTGGTCCTGGCGCCACACATGCGAGGAGAGCAGATAATTCAGCGAGGAGATGTCCAGCCGCCAAGGCAAGTCCCGCGTGACTTCCAGCCACTTGGCGTGCTGATTGAACATGGAATCGACGATGTGGATGAAGGCTTCGTAGCAGTTGAATACGCCGTGCCGCCCGGTAAGAAGGTATCCTTCCAGCCATCCCTGGCACTGGTGCTCGCTGAGCATGGAATCCAGCACACCGCCCGCCGGCGCGAGAAATTCATCGTTGGCCAGGGTCCGGGCTTCCCATTGGCGATGGGTCACGCCGAACACCGCTCCCAAGCCGTTTGAGAGCGTCTCATCGGGACCGAATACACGGAAATTCCGCGGCTTGTGATTCAGCTTGGCCACATCGCGCAGAAAAGGCCCGAGAACATGCGTATCGCCGATGCCGCCCAGGCCTGGCGCGGGTACGCGCACGGCATAGTCGCGAAAATCCGGCATCCGCAGGTCCCGCCGCAGAATCCCGCCGTTGGCGTGGGGATTCGCGCCCATGCGCCGCTGGCCCGTGGGGGCAAGTTCCGCCAATTCCGGTTGCAGGCGGCCATTCTCATCAAAGAGTTCCTCGGAATGATAGCTTTTCATCCAGCTTTCGAGTTGTCGGAGATGCTCCGGATTTTTCGCCGGGTCGGAGAGCGGAACCTGGTGTGCCCGGAAGGTCCCCTCAACTTGCAGGCCATCGACTATTTTGGGTCCGGTCCAGCCTTTGGGTGAATTCAGGACGATCATGGGCCAGCGCGGGCGCATGGTGTTGCCATGGGTGCGCGCCTCCTGTTGGATTTGTTTAATTCGCTCCACCACCGTATCGAGCGTGGCGGCCATAGCCTCATGCATGAGCGCCGGTTCGTGCCCTTCGACGAAGAAGGGGGTCCAGCCGTAGCCGCGAAGCAACTGGTCCAATTCCTCAGGCTCGATGCGGGCGAGAATAGTGGGATTGGAAATCTTGTAGCCGTTGAGGTGCAGGATCGGCAGCACGGCGCCGTCGGTTTTAGGGTTGAGAAACTTATTGGAATGCCAGCTTGTGGCCAGGGGCCCGGTTTCCGCTTCGCCATCGCCGACTACGCAGGCGGCGACGAGATCCGGATTATCGAACACCGCGCCGAAAGCGTGGCTGATCGAATACCCCAGTTCGCCGCCCTCGTGGATGGAGCCCGGCGTCTCCGGCGCGGCATGACTGGGAATTCCACCGGGGAAGGAGAACTGTTTGAAGAGTTTTTTCAAACCGGCCTCATCCTGACTGACATTCGGATACACTTCGCTGTAGGTTCCCTCAAGATAGACATGGGCGACCACCGCCGGACCGCCGTGCCCCGGACCAGAGAGGTAAATCATATCAAGGTCATATTTTTTGATGACGCGGTTGAGGTGCGTGTAGATGAAGTTTTGTCCCGGTGTGGTGCCCCAGTGTCCCAGCAGCAGCGGCTTGATATGGGCGAGGGTCAGAGGCTTTTTCAGCAGCGGGTTATCATAAAGATAAATCTGGCCGACCGAGAGATAGTTGGCAGCCCGCCAGTAGGCATCCATTTTGGCGAGCATTTCCGGGGCGAGGGTGTTGGTTTTCATGATTTAATTCCTTTATATAAATATTTTATCTTATCTCTTCCGGCCGCTTTTCCATGTGGCCGCCAAACTCGAACCGCATGGCCGACAACAGCCGATCGGCGAATTCCGCCGCACCGCGCGAACTGAACCGTTCATACAACGCCGCGCTAAGCACCGGAACTGGAACCGACTCATCAATCGCCGCCGTAATCGTCCAACGGCCCTCGCCGGAATCCGACACCCGCCCCGCGGCGCGCTGCACTTGGGCGCTGGCGTTACCCATTGCGATGGAAAGCCCGCTATGGGCGAACCTCAGCACATCATTGGGCATATCGCCCATGGTGGCGATGCGGGAAACCGGAATGTTGAATTCCTGCGATAAGCGCCGAACCACCCCGCCTTTGTTGGCGTCCGGGTGCGTGACATCCAGATAATACGGCTGCGATCGCGCCGCCGAAACATGGTCTCCAAACTGCTCCCGCGCATCAGCCTCGGCGCAGGCCACCTCATCCAGATCATCGCTTACGCCGACAATTTTAACGACATTGTCCAGCAAACCGTCAAAATTCTTGACCACCTTGGGTTGGAATTTCACCGTCCAGCTTTCTCTGTCCACATGCGGGCCATATTCCGATAGCGCGTACCAATCATTTCCACGGTACACCCAAACATCAAGCCGATGGCTGGTGCTGGTTTTCACAATCTGTCCCGTCACATCCGCGGGAAGAACCTTCTGATCCATGATGGATAAATCCGGCTTTACAAAAAGCCCGCCATTAAAGGCGGATAGGGGCGTTGTAATAGCCAGGGGCTTAATGAGCATCTCCATACCGCGCGGCGGACGCCCGCTGGTGATGGCGAATTCGATGCCGGCTTTTTTCAAGGCGGCCACCGCGGCGATGGCCCGTGGCGTGAGGATTTTATCTTTCGTCACCAGTGTGCCGTCCACATCGGAAAGCAGTAATTTCACCGGTTCTGTTTGGGAAGGGTTCGACATTTGCATGGCATTTCATTTATTTTAATGATTTCATTGCTCCGCCAACTCCGTGGGGCGTATTCCGGCATCCGGCAAGTAGATACTCCGTTATGCCGCGGTTGTCAGCGGCGTCACTGCTAACTTGAGGCGGCCTCATCCCGGTTTAACCGCATGCGATTCCGTTCGTGCCGCCGTCCGTGCCAGTATCCGCCGGGCCTGTTCAACTTCGTTATCCGTGCCATGAGCGAGCACCAAAAACTTGCTCATCTTGATATCGGTCTCATATTGCAGAACACTGTTTTTGGGAATGCCAAGGCTGTAGAACGCTGCGCCCAAAGCGGTGAGGCCGCCAACAATGACTGCTCCCTCAATGGCACCAAATAACCATCCCGCCAAGGGCCCAAGTACGAACAACGGTCCGATACCCGGCACCATAAACATGGCGGAGCCAAACAACAGCCCCATAAGCCCACCCCAAAAAGCTCCATATTTGCCCCAGAAAACCGCCCGTTCCGGCGCGTTGTAATAGCCCACCACATGCTGCTCGTTTTCCATGCCTTTGCCAAGGATGGAAAGCTTTTTCATATCAAAGCCGGCCTTCTGAAGTTCCTTGACCGCATCCTCCGCGCCTTCATGACTGTCATAGGTTGCCACAATAAGATTATCGATTGACATACGTCACTCCTTAAAAAAGAGAACAACAATTTGCCTCTTCATTATAGTCACCGTTCACGCTGACCCAGCAGGTAGCCGACCTGCTGGCCCAAGTGGCTCGGTTGTCCAAGAACTCATCGAACTCCTCCAAGCCACCTTCCAGTGATATTGTCAAACCATCCCCACCGCCCTGCCTCCGGGAGAGAGGCGGTCCGTCGGGGCCAGAAGGGCCACGAGCGCCACGAGCGCGAGCCTTTCGCTCCCGCACAGATCGACCGGGTGGTGGATTACAAAATGAAGCGCTGCCCGGACTGTGGCGGGGTGGTTCGCTCGATGGACCTGCCACCACGCAAGCTCCAGCAGGTGGAGATTCCGGAAGTTCCGGTGGAAGTTGTGGAGCATCGTAGCCATGGTTACTTCTGCTCATCCCGGCGCGCCGGGAGCGGAATCCCACTTGGCCTTGCAGAAGAGGCTGCCGAGGGAGGATATTTTGAACGTGGATGAAAGCGGGCATAAAGAAAATGGACGACGCCTTTGGACTTGGGGCTTTCGGGCTGCATCCTTCACCTGCTTCAAGATTGATCCGTCACGGGATTCCCAAGTTCTCCAGGCCATGCTGGGCAAGGATTTTGCCGGGATACTGGGCTGTGATTACTTCTCGGCCTATCACAAATACCGGAAAGATTCCGGCGTGTTCCTGCAATTCTGCTTGGCGCATTTGATCCGGGATGTGAAGTTCCTCGCCACGCTGCCGGAGGCGGCAACCGTCGCCTACAGCCAGCGGTTGTTGGAAGCATTGCGGCAGCTATTCAACATTCTCCATCAGCGGGAAATGATGGAGGATATGGTGTTCCAGCAAGCCTTGGTGGAAGCACGCGATCATCTGGTGGCGGCGGGCTTGAACGCTCCGGAACACAAGCCGGCCCAGAACATGGCGGAACGCTTCCGCCACAACAGGGACTCTTATTTTCGATTTATCACCACACCGGGCCTTGAGCCAACGAATAATCTGGCCGAGCAGGCGATCCGCTTTGTGGTGCTGGATCACCATGTTACGCAGGGCACGCGTGGCCTGCCCGGACGCCAATGGTGTCAGCGCATCTGGACCGCCGCGGCCACCTGCCAGTAACAAGGCCGGTCTTTATATGCTTACCTTTGTGCCGCGCTCGACGCCCACTTTACCAATCGACCCATCCCCTCATTGATGCCCGCAGGGCCGTGAATGGTTACGGATCAAGCGTCATGCCTTGATACAGATTATTCACAATGGGATTGGTTCCCGCCGGTGGCGTGGACCAGTCGGCGTTCAGTACGGTTACGTTCCCGTAGGAGTCATATACATACCGCTGGGTAACGCCCCACGTTTGAGTCGTGGAGTCATAGCCCACAATGGATGTGGTATCCCAGTTGGCGTCCTGCTGGAAATAGATGCGGCTGTTCGGCTGGATTACGCCGGCGGAATAGGTGTCTTGCAGAACCGCGGCGTTGACGTAGGCGGCAGACCAGACGGTTTGGCTGGTGACATCGCTGTTGGCGGTGCCGCCGGTGCGGGTTTCGATGGCCTGCCAATTGCTGTTGTAGTCGGTGCACCCCGGCCCGCCGGCGCGGCGGTTTCCAGCCTCCGTTAATTCGCCAAGTCTGTTTTTATCAAGCAGTACCAATGCTTGCCCCTTCGATTCGGCTACACGATCTGCACCCGGACCTCGCTGCAGCGGGCCAAATCACGATCTCCGGTTAGAATAAGGTCCGCCTGCAAATCAATTGCGGTCGCCACATGAATCGCGTCGGGCGTCTTAAGACCATACCGGACGCGTAGATCCGTGGCCCTTTCGATCACCGACGCCGCGATCTCCACCACCGTCAGCGAGCGGCGGACGAAGAACTCATCATAGCAAGCCAGCAATTCCACCTGCTGTTCTCGCAAGGGAAAAACCCGGCATTCCAGCCGGGACAGGCGCGAAGTCAATATTGCCCCGCCGGAGGCATTCTCGGCCTCGGCCCGGGCAATCCATGCGATCACCGCCTGGCGTACAGAATCGACACCCTCAACCCCATAAATGATTGCACTGGCGTCCAGATAAAGCCTCATGCCTCGCTCTCCCAGACGGCTCGCTCCTGGTGAAGCCGCCGGTCAATTTCCTCCCGGGTGCGCGTGCCGGGGGCAAGCCCGCGAAGAAACTCAACGAGGTGCTGACCATCTCCGCCGGTGGTGTGAACCGGGCGCAGGATAACCTCCACTTCGGCCTGCAGGTCAGCCACCGGCTCGTCCAATTCCACACTCCTGGGGCCGGTTAGCCGACCGGTGATAACGATGGCATTTTGCATACTTTAGTCCCCTCTGTTTCAGCCCGCGCATTATACCACAATCCGACGTAAACTTCGTGAGTTGAAATTTCCGCAATCCCACCTCACCGAGCCTTCGACTTGACCGTCCCAGCTCCCGCTGCGACGGCCACGACAATGAACCGCTAAGACGCCAAGAGCGCCAAAGCCGTCGCGCGGAAATCGGCGTGGTTTACGTTCCGAGATTGTTTCAGCAGGTGCTACCATTCGGCCATTTCCATTGGGTATCTACTTTCAACTCTCTCCAGACTACTTTCTCGCAGCCGCCCTCTACAATTCGCCGGGCTGGTACAGGCTTTCATCGGGAAGCATTTTACCAGCCTTCCTGCGGCATTGACTATCTCCAAGTGGCCTCCTTGGGCCGATTCGGATAGGGAATGGGCTGTCTTGACAAGTAAAGTCCTCCACCGTGTTGCACAAAACGGTTAAAGACCCGTGCGTCGCCCCGCAGATAAGCCGAGGCAATATCCGTGTCGAGAAGAAAACTCACCGATTTGGCTCCTGCCGATCATCCCGGCGGTTTGCGTATACTTCGCGCATGAATGGCTCAAGGTCTTCCGCATCCTCACGCCAACTGCCAAACGCCTTTCGCAGTCCCTCGCCGGGTGGCATCGCTGGCCGGAGCACTACCGACACAGCCTGTCCTTCCGGAATCCCCGAATCGCGTTCCAACTCAATGATTTTTCCGTGGACAATACCTTTGACGGTTATGGTTCCTGTCGTCATGGTTGAACCTCGCAAAGAAGCACCCAGAGAAACTCTATTTCGGGCGCAAACAATTATACCCAATGAAGCGTCGTTTTGCGCCCCGTTTCCGCGCTGACAGCCCTTGTTTCGTTTCCCGGAAACTTATTTATCTTTGCTCCATGCCAGCTTTTCCTTTCGCTATCTTTTTCCCGGCAGGAGCAGTAGAAGTTGGCAATGGGTCCCAACCGCCAGTTGTTTTGTCGTAGCGATATTTTTTCCCGCCATACTCAAGTGTGTCTCCTAACAAATGGCCGCCCCGCACCCAGCGACCATTTAAAAGCATATGTGGCCCTCCATGGGAACCTCCCTCTATCAGAAAGCGCCCTTTCAGCCCCACATCGATCCAGACGTGTGAAGGAGAACCGGTTAAAAGCGAAGCCAAGGGGACGCCAAACTTATCATCGAGCTTATATACGAATGAGAAATTGTCGCTCTTCGCGCCGTGTACAATGTCAATCTCACGCAAGTTGCCGGTCCGCGAATCCGTGATAACCCTGCATACCACGGGGGTTCCTCCGTGGCGAACGGGAATGTAATACGTGCCGGGGGCCAATTTGCCGACAGGGAGAAAGTTCAGCCGCCATAGCTCGTCTACCAGGCAGTGGTAGCGCGGCCGCCGATAGACATGACTCGCCAAGAGAAACCCCGCAGCCAATCCAGCCATGAGCACCACGGCTGTACGCCATATTGCACCGAAGCGTGAATATGCTTGTTTCATCTTTTTTTCCAGAGGGCCTTCTTGTGCCAAATGGTGCCGGTATTATGGGGGCTGCCGCTTCGGCATGAGGGCGGGAATCGCTGGGTTCATCACTATTTCATTGCATTCAGGACCGCCTGATGCTCCTGAGGCGTCAAAGGCTGTCCGTTGCTTAACTTCCTCAATCCCGTATACAATGGATCCTTCTGGGGATTCACGTTGTTACACATATCGGTCTGCTCACGAAGATTTGCCAGTCCAGCGGCTTTCGGAAGGTTGGAAAGCGCCGCCGCCCCCTCCAAAAACTCGCTCCCCGGCACCACGTACGGCACCGCCTGCGCAGGGGCGGATGACCAGATCGGCCAAGTGAATGGATTCCACCACACCCACAGTCCACTCGGATCCACATTCCCCACCGGATTGCTCATCACGAACTGATACGTGTTGGCGCCGTTGATGTAACCGGCGGGGTCCTGGCTGGTCCAAGTGCCGAGCGACGGCGAATAATTGCGGTAGCGGAAGAGATACAGGCCGGTGGATTGCGTGCGCACGCGGAGCCGCGGAGATTGATCGGTCGAGGAACTCATTTATTTCCCCCTGCCTTCCGGGTCTGTGGCGCCGCTACAAGCTTCTTGAGCGCCTGCTTCGCCGGGGCATAACCAGCCGCCGCCGCCTTGCGGTACCAAGTCATCGCTTTCTGATAGTTCCGTGGAACGCCCAAGCCATGCTCGTAAAGCCAGCCAATACCATACATCGCCATAGCATTGCCCACCACCGTCGCTCTCCGCCACCAAGCCATCGCCTTCTGATAGTTCCGTGGAACGCCAAAGCCAAGCTCATACAGCCAACCGATCTGGTACATCGCTTTAGAGTTATCCGCCGTCGCTGCTTTGCGGTACCACGCCATCGCTTTTTGATAATTGCGTGGCACGCCCCAGCCATCAGCATAGAGCATGCCGATATAGCCCATCGCACGGGCATCACCCGCCGTAGCCGCCCTACGCCACCACGTCATCGCTTTCTGATAGTTTCGCGGAACGCCTTGTCCGCGCACATAGGACACGCCAATATTCACCATTGCGTCCGTTTCCCCACTGGCAGCCGCTTTCCGCCACCACACCATCGCTTTCTGGTAACTCTGCCGAACACCCTGACCATGTACGTACAGTAAGCCGATGCTATCCATCGCATGGTCATCGCCCGCGTCGGCGGCCTTGCGGTACCATGCCATTGCCTTCTGATAGTTTCGTGACACACCCAGACCACGTTCGTACAGCCACCCAATATCTTGCATGGACTTCGAGTTCCCCGCCGCAGCCGCCCGCCGTAGCCATGTCATCGCCTTATGGTAACTTTGCCGCACACCCCAGCCATGCACATACAAAGTGGCCATGGCACCCATTGCCTGAGCGTCACCCGCCGCCGCCGCTTTACGGTCCCACGCCATCGCTTTCTGGTAATTTTGTGGAACGCCTTGACCATGCTTATAGAGAAAACCAATAGCGTACATCGCATCGGAATTGCCTGCTATAGCCGCCTTACGGTACCAAGCAATCGCTTTCTGGTAGTTCCGTGAGACGCCCAGACCATTCTCGTAAAGCCACCCGATATGGTACATGGCTGCGGCGTTTCCCGCCGCCGCCGCCTTCCGCAACCATATAATTGCCTTCTGGTAGTTCCGAGGTACACCCAGACCATGCCAGTAAAGCGAGCCGAGGGTACCCATCGCCTGAATGTCGCCCGCCGCCGCC
>JAJZKY010000753.1 GCA_021803885.1 Planctomycetota bacterium | reverse complement strand
GTATAGATCAGCGTCGTGCCCGCCCCGGCGGTGAGCGGCCGCCCGCTATGGCCGAGCGTCGCGCGGGTCATGACGGCGAGCGTCATGGTGCCAATTGCCCCCACGGTGAGGGCATGAAGCGCCGTCGTCTGGGGCAGCCAGGGGAGAAACGCGCCAAGCCCCAAGACGAGAAAGCCGCAAGCGAGCCAGCCATAACCGAGATGGAGCACGAAGAGCAGCGGTTCACGCCAGGTCGCCCATCCGCGCCAGCGCCGCAACCGGAGCGCAAGCGCCCCCCCCGGCCGCCAGTGCCGCCCACGGCAGCGCCCGGCTAGCCGGCGCGATCACGAAAAGAATGAGGGCCACGATAGCGAGCGCCAAGGCCGCCCGATCGATCATGCCGAAGGGCGCCGGCAGGGCGATGTCCGGGCGCTGCTTGACGAGCCAGTTGCGCGTGAAGCTCGGAATGATGCGCCCGCCGATCAGGCTGATCAGGGCGAGAAGCGTCGCGACACCGAGGCGGTTGCCAAGCTCTGCCGTATTGCCGAGGCCGAGCGCCGCGAGATGAACCAGAAAATTGCCGATCAGCAAGGCCGCAAGCGCGCCCAGCATCGGCAGATTACGCCAGTTGCGCCCGGCGATGATCTCGCGCGCGACGACAGCCAAAAATACCGCGGGAAAAGCGAGATCGGCGATCATCGCGGCGCCGGGGCCGATCAGGCCCGCGGCAAGGCAGGCCGCACGCCCAGCCAGCCATAGCGCCGCCAGCCCCGCGAGCGGAAGTCCCTGAAGTGGCATCCGCCCGGTCCAGTTGGGGATGGCGGTCAGCAAAAACCCCGCAACCGTGGCCGCGCCAAATCCGAATACCATTTCATGAACATGCCAAACCATCGGCGGCAGGGCCATGGACGGCGCCAACGCGCCGCTGAAGAGCGCAATCCAAACCGGCACGGCAAAGGCCGCCCACAGCGCGGAGAGCAAAAAGAACGGCCGGTAGCCCGCGGCAAAGAGCGCCGGGCCGTGCCACGATCGATAGCGCGGAATGGCATTCACGATCTGCTGCTTTGCCTCAATCCCGCGTCAAGATGTCGCGGAGCACGACCGCATTGTTATGGGTCTCATCATGGGCGGCGAAAAGCAAGGTCATGTCGTGCGTTTGATGCAAGGCGTGCAATTTTGCCGAGACCTCGGGGCGAGCGCGGAACTCCGCTGCATAGCGCGCCTTGAATTCTTCGAAGCGCGCCGGATCGTGGCCGAACCAGCGGCGCAATTCCGCGCTCGGCGCGGCTTCCTTGAGCCAGAGATCGATCGCCGCTTCCGCTTTTTTCAAGCCGCGCGGCCACAGCCGATCAACCAGAACCCGCAGGCCGTCATCCCGGCCGGG
This sequence comes from Planctomycetota bacterium, assembly GCA_021803885.1. The sequence continues at coordinate 1,772 of JAJZKY010000753.1, read as the reverse complement.
CGGGTCATAGACCCGCCGGACCCGGATCGCATGGGGGCTAATCCTTGTTGTCACTTCAACGATCCTTCACTCGGCAGGCGCCTTGCGTGGCAGGGCAACCGAGGCCGGCGCGGTGAAGAACGGGCGGATGCGAATGAGAAAGTCCCACGCCATGATGAGTGCCCCGAACGCGAAAATGATATCCCCACAATGCGGGTCCATTGCCAGAACAGTGTTGTGTCATAGAACGCCTGGCTTAGCGCATAGGCGAGACCATGCTCATAGACCGCCTCAAGCTGCGGCCAGCCGACCGGGAAGAAGGTCAGCACCACCCAGAGGATAACCCCGATATTATAGAATGCAAACGCGATGTAGCCAGGCCGATCGCTCACCTGCGTCTCTCCTCCGGCATAGCGAAGGCAGAAATAAATCATGCCGATCGCGAGCAACCCGAACGCGCCAAAGAGCGCGGTATGGGCATGATTGAGCGTCAGCGTTGTCGCGTGCTCGTAGTAGTTGACGAGTGGCGCATTCAGCGTACCCCCGCCGAAAACCCCGGCACCGATGAAATTCCACAATGCCGCGCCAATGATGTAGGTATAAGCGAGGCCGTAGCGGAATTCGCTGTGGCGGCGAAGAAGCCGGCGATGCTCTTCGGCTTCGATCACGAGAAGCAAAAGCGGCAGCACTTCGATGAAGGAGAACATGCTCCCCGCCGGCACCCAGATCGCTGGTGCGCCCGCCCAATACCAGTGATGTCCGGTGCCGATGACGCCGCCGAGGAACACCAGGACCGTCTCGAACAGGACCGTCCGCATCGCCAGCCGCCGTGATACAAGCCCGACCGCAACCAGCAGATAGGCGGTCACCACCGCCGCGAAAAATTCGAAGGACTGCTCGACCCAGAGATGCACAACCCACCAGCGCCAGTAGTCGGTGAGGGTAAAGGACGGGCTGACATGGGTCATCGGCACCATGCCGAACCGATAGAGCACGGCAATATTCACCGTGCTCGCCCAGAACAGATGCTCGAGCGTGATACGGCCTGTCCAAAACTACCAGCTTGCATGGCGCAATTGCGCAAGACTCGGTTAGAGCGCGCGAAAAACCATGAAGCTCCACAAAGCGAGGCCGACGGCAAAACCTATCTGCCAGGCGCGGCCCAATTGCAGATAGGAAAGGCCCTGATTGCCGACCCAGAACCAGGCTTTGCCGATGAAGCCCATGATGCCGAGATAATCGCCGATCAATGCTCCCGCGACGATGGCGACGGTCACGACAAAAAGAAGATAGACCAGCTTCGCCTGCCCGGCTGCTTCACGCCCGCTGATAAGCGGCGCCAGAAAGAGCGCGGCGCCGATCCAGGAAAGCCCGATCCAGACGATCGGGGCCTGGATATGGATGGAGCGGAGTGCGTTGAACGGCAGAAAAGCATTGAGTGCGAGGCCATAAAAATTGCCGCGCTCGGCATAATCATGCGCCATGATGCCGCCCGCGCCGATCTGCGCGAGAAGAACCAAGGCGACCACCAGGAAATAGGGCCCGACCGCGCGTTGCGACGCGGTGAGGGGTTTGAAATCGCGAAAAAGGATTTCCGTGGCACCCTCCGAGCCACTCAAGATGTAGTGGTTATAGGCATAAAGCACGAGGCCGAACGCAAAGAACGTGAACATGAAGGAAATCCACGTCCAGGAGAAGGTGGCCGTCGTCGGCGTGTTGCCGACCGAGGGCTCATAGGGCCAATTATTGGTATAGGAATACGCTGCGCCCGGCCGCCGCGCGATCGTGGTGAG
>JAJZKY010000752.1 GCA_021803885.1 Planctomycetota bacterium | reverse complement strand
CTGATAAAATGAAGCCAAGCGCACCCGGCGGCGTAGCTCAGATGGTTAGAGCGACGGACTCATAACCCGTAGGTCGACAGTTCGATTCTGTCCGCCGCCACCAAATCCCTCCTTTTGCGCAGCCGCGCACTCACTTCCAGCCCAATCTCCCCAGCCGCAAGCGGCAGCGATGTACACTACTCCCAGCGGATTTGGAGCGCCGCGCCGCACCCATGCCCAAGGCCATGAAACTCACGCTGCTTGCCCTGTCCACTTTGCTGGCTGCCTTCGTCTTTGTTGGCGGATTTCTGCCCGGCTATCTGCCGACAAATGTACGCGCATCCAGCCAGGACCCCAACGCCTACCGGCAGATGGAGGTCTACAGTGAGGTGCTGCAGCACATTCAAAATGATTACGTGGTCACGCCGAACATCCACAAGGTGACGGCGGCAGCGCTGCACGGGCTGCTGGAGGGTCTCGATCCCGAATCCAGCTACATGACCGCCAAGGAGTACCAGCAATATCTGACGCTGCAACAAGCGGGACCGGCGCAGGTGGGCTTGGACATCTCCAAAAAATTTGGTTATGCCACCGTCGTTTCCGTCGAGCCGGACAGCGCCGCAGAAAAAGCGAACATTAAAGAAGACGATGTCATCGAGGCCATCGATGGCAAAAGTACCCGTGTGCTCTCTGCCGCGATGATCCGCGCTCTGCTCAACGGCCAGCCGGGTTCCACCGTGAACCTCAGTGTGATCCGCCCGTCCAGTTCTGTGCCAGACACGGTCACGCTTACGCGACAGATTTTGCCGTATCCCCCGGTGGAAGCCACGTCGATGAGCGATGGCAGCGTGCTGTACCTGCGACCCTACCGACTCACCAAAAATCGCGTACACGTTGTCATCGAACGCCTGCACGCGATGCAAAAAAACAAGCAGCAAAAAGTGCTGCTCGATCTGCGCGACGTAGCCGAGGGCGATAATGACTCCGCGCTGCTCTTGGCCAATGCCTTTGTACAAAGCGGAACGCTGACGCAACTGGAAGGCCAGACCGTTTCCAAACAAATCCTGACCGCCGACCCAAAGAAATTTGTCACAGCCGCTCCGCTGGCCGTGCTGGTCAATCACGGCACCTCTGGCCCAGCTGAGCTGCTGGCAGCTGCGCTACTCGACAACAAACGCGCAGACGTTGTGGGCGAACCCACCTTTGGCTCGGGCGTGGTGCTGCGGAAATTTCCCCTGCAGGATGGCGGCATGATCGCGCTGGCTGTTGCAAAATATGAAAGCCCCTCCGGCATTGTGATTCAAGAGAAGGGGGTGCAGCCCAACGTGGAAGCAGGCACGACGCAGATCGCCAATGCAGACTCCGCCGCAACCCCGGGTGCGGCTGCACCGGCAACGCCAACGCCCTCCAGCAGCGCGCCGCTGGAAGACTCCGACTGGCAGGTGCATACTGCGCTGCAACAGTTGCAGAAGAAACCAACAGGATCGCAGTAGTCCTCCACTCCACTTGCGCCGAGCCGAAGATTGAATTTCTTTCCGCACCAGCCAAGCGCATTTGAAAACAGCAGCCGTGGCTTTCGCCCGCCGACACCGCGACGCAGAAAGCTGGCTGGCAGCATGGCCTTTCTGCTGCTGGCGCTGCTGGCAGCGATCTTTGGAGCGCTGAGTGGTTTAATGCTGGTGGACTCGGTGGACCTGCCGCAGATCACCGAGCTGGAACGCTACCGCCCCAGCACCGTCACGAATCTGTATGACGTTCATGGAACCGCCTTCGCCTCCTTTGCCTTGGAGCGCCGTGTCGTTGTTGGCTACAGCGACATTCCGCCCCTTTTGCGCGAGGCGGTCCTCTCCATCGAAGACAAAAATTTTGAACGCCACTGGGGCATCAACCTCTTTCGCGTAGCCGGAGCGGCCTGGCGCGATCTGCGCCAAGACAGCCGCGCGCAGGGCGCTTCCACGCTGACCATGCAACTGGCGCGCAACCTTTTTCTCTCGCCCGACCGCACCTTCCGCCGCAAGTTGCAAGAGGTCTTCCTCACCCTGCAAATCGAGCGCAACTTTACCAAGGAGCAAATCTTCACGCTCTACGCCAACCAAATTTATCTGGGCCAGGGCGTCTACGGTTTTGAAGCCGGCGCGGAATACTACTTCAGCAAACCCGCGCTGCAATTGACGCTGCCTGAGGCGGCGCTGCTGGCCGCTCTGCCGCGCGGCCCGTCCTACTACTCGCCCATCACGCATCCAGAGCGCGCGCTGCACCGCAGGAACATCGTCATCAACTCCATGCTGGGCGATGGCCTCATCACGCAGCAGCAGGCCGAGGCCGCCAAGGCCACTCCGCTGGACCTGCACATTCAGCCGCCGCCCAACACCGCCGCGCCGTGGTTTGCGGAGCAGGTGCGCGAGCAACTCGACCAGCGCTTTGGGCAGGAAGCCGTGCACCAAGGCGGGCTGCGTGTCTACACCACGCTCGATCTGAACCTGCAACACGCCGCAACCCAAGCCGTGTTGGACGGTCTGGCCGCCTATGAACGCCGTCACGGCTGGCGCGGCCATCTGCTCAACGCCATCGCCGGTGGCAGTTCGCTCTCCGGATTCCATCATCCTGACTGGGATACGCCGCCCGCTCCGGGCCTGTATGTTCACGGATTGGTGACGGCCATCCTGCCCTATCAAGTGACGGTGCGTGTTGGCGACCACACCAGCGTGCTCATCAACTCTGACGGCTGGGCCTGGACGGGTTTCTCCATGGCGAATAAATTTCTGCACGCGGGCGACATCGTCTACGTTCACATTCTGCCGGGGCAAAAGCCGGATGCGCCGGTGCTGCACGCCTCGCTCGAACAAGACTCCGGCGCGCAGGCCTCGCTGCTCGCGCTCGACAACACCAGCGGCGAAGTGCTCGCCATGGTCGGCGGACGGGACTTTCATCTGTCGCAATACAACCGCGCCACGCAGTCGGAGCGCCAGACTGGCTCCTCTTTCAAGGTCTACGTCTACACCGCGGCCATGGAATCTGGCCTGACGCCGGACAGCACCGTGCTCGACACGCCGGTCAGCTTTCCCACGCCCGCAGGCGCGTACACGCCGCATGATTATGACGACCGCTACCTGGGCAGCATCACGCTGCGCCGGGCCTTTGCCGACTCGCGCAACATTCCTGCTTA
>JAJZKY010000751.1 GCA_021803885.1 Planctomycetota bacterium | reverse complement strand
GAAAGCGGTTGTGATTGCAGATTGCTTTGATTTGTCCTGGAGTTCATCTATTCTTGACCGCTGCTGCCTGTTTGGGGAAAAAAGGCGTGCCTTTTCAATCTGGTGTATCGGATCTGCATTCTGGCTCTTATAGCCGCACTTTTTCGCCTTATTCACCTGTCGTCCCGCGGGATCAGAAACCGCGTTGAATATAAAGTCCGACCTTTTTCTTATATTTTTTACAGTGCCTAAATCCATACCATAACAGGATTTATGGTCGACTCCATCACGCCTAATACAAAATTATTGTAAACGTAATTTGTTCTTAATTACCGGGCCCTAAACTGCAAGTGAATCATGCGGTGGTTATCAGTCGGCGATTGCCGACGGCCAGAGCTGATTTGGGATTATATACACAGGAGTTCTCCCATGCGTATCGTCAATGGTTACACAATGTCATCAGGAATTTTGGCAGCGGCGGCCCTGGCTGCCCTGGCCGGACATATTCCACCCACGGTTGCCGCGACCATCAGCAGCGGCAGCTATTCCACCAGCACCTCGACCACCTGGAGCGTCGAGCCTACGGGGGCCACCCAGGACAACGAGTACTATATGCTGGCGGAAAATAACAGCTCGGGCACCATATACACCGAATACGGTGTAATGGATATCAACGCGGCCAATTTGTTAAACGCACAAGGCCAGTCCCTTCCCGCCGGCACCAATTTATCCAGTATCACCGGCCTGAATCTGACTTTCGATACCAATACCGCAACCTGGCAGAACAGCGGCCCGCTGAATGTCTACCTTTCGACTCTCACCAGCCCTTCAACGCTCAGTAACGCGGTACCCAATGCCAGTGGGGCTTATGGCGATGTCGGCACAACCTTCGGCCAGACCTCCAATAATACCTTGTTCGCTCTGGGAACCGTGTCATACAACTCTGCCGTGGGCAGTGTTAATACTCTTGCGGTTAACGCGCCTTCTTCAGCGTTAAGCACGTATTTGAGCAACGACATCAATAACGTCGGGGATATCCGCCTGCTGTTTACTCCGGGTAACAATACGGTGGCGGCGGAAATTACCGGTGCGGGCGGCTATACGTCCCACACCCCGCCGCTTTACGCCCCGGAACTGTCGGTGACCGGTACGACGGTCACAGCGCCGCCATCGGATGGAATACTGTCTCTGAACAATAACAGCGTGAGCTTCAACCGGATTGTCAACTCCACACCGGCCACCACAACATTGACACTGACGAATACCTCGGCCAGCGGTGCCGACAGTGTCACATACGCTATTGTTGGACAGCCGGCCAACAACAGCGGCAATGCTCCGGGTGGCATAGGCACAGGAACCGCTGGAACCAACCCGTTAGGCCCCAATGCCAGCACATCCATTACCGTTGGCTTTAATGCTTCGGGAATTGAGGCTGGAAGCCTTAACAGCGTAACCGGACCCTCTACCGCCACAGTTAACATTATCAATCGCAGTAACGCCAATCAATCCACGCCGCTGACGGTAACGCTTACCGCCAACCAAGTGGTGGCCAATCGGTTAATCAATAATACGGGCGGTTCAGCGGGTGTTAATTTCGGCAATATTTTAATCCCCAACACTCCAACGGCGGTAAATTCCGTTACCCAGAATGTAACCTTGACCACCACCAATACCGTCGGATCATCCGCCTCCGATGTTACGGATTACACACCCAACAGTCTGACTACGGTTGAACTGGCCGGCAGCACGGCCATTGCAGGTCCGACCGGGTCGGGTGCGGCACCAGGACTGTTAAAAGACGCTCCCTCCGGTGACACCAGTTACATTACCATGGCAGCAGATCCGAACGGTACGAATACCATCTTCGGCAGCACCACCAACGCCAGTGATCCCGGAACCGAAACCGCCACACGCAGCGTAACTTATTATGTTCCGGGAACGGAAACCGTCGGCGGCAGTTATATAACAGCGAAGTATTACATCGGTTATGCCGGCTTTGGCTTAACCCAGCTGGATTCTGCAATCGGTGCAACAGCGAATCCCACGGGCCGGGTGTATGTGATTGGCAATATTTACCAGTCCGCTCAATTACTCAATGCCCAGTCCACCGCTAATAACGGCGCAGGAACATTTTATGCCCAACTCCAAAATGCCCCGCACACCGCCAATTACCAGGGCGGAAATGACATCGGCTTGCGTGATGCCGCGGTCATCACCACCGCGCCCACCGGTATTGATGCGGCCAATACCCAATATGCCGGCGACTGGACGCTGGATTCCGCCTTGGCCGCCAACACCACCATCGGCGACGGCCAAAGTGTCAATGCCGCGGACTTTACGCCCGGCTCCACTTTGCAGTCCACGCTGCTTAATGGCCAATACCAGGTGCAGATCAATGGCTTAACCGCGGAAAATGACGCCACAGGTCTGGACGGCAACGCCATTGCCGGAGCAGCAGCCAATGATCTGGGCACGCACAATTATGTTCTCACCGCCACCGTCACCGGCAACCTGGGCCATGCCGGAACCGCCAACACCGCACAGATTCTGGCCGGGGAATCCTACAACGGCTACAACATCCAGAGAGCCAATGAAACCGGCAGTATGCAGACCAATGTGCAATTCCTCGATGGAATCGCCGGTGCGGCCCGAACGTTGTCTGTAGAATTTGCCAATGCTCCATCGGCCAATACCAGCGTGGTCAGCGATGTAGCCGCCATCAGCGGCACCGGCGCTGATACGCATGTTGTGCAGATGAGTTACAACCCCAGCGCCATCAGCAACGGCAGCAACAGTCCGACGCTGGCCTGGTACAACGGTTCAATTTATCAGGCCGCCAACTTTGGCGATACCGGCGGTACGCCCACCGAATATACCGGCGCTTATAATCCCGCCACGGATAATACGCTCGGAGCCTATGGTATTAACACCGCCAATGACACAGTATGGGCGGTGGTGAATAACGGCTCGGGCAACTTTGCCGTCATGCAGAGAACGCCCGGCGATGTCAATGGCAGCGGAACGGTTAATTTCTCCGATTTCAGTGTACTGCGATCCAATTTCGGAACCACCACGGGTGCTACCTGGAGCCAGGGTGACTTTACCGGGAATGGTGCGGTTAATTTTACTGATTTCAGCTTGCTGCGGGGCATTTTGGAGTTGGGCATA
>JAJZKY010000750.1 GCA_021803885.1 Planctomycetota bacterium | reverse complement strand
GAAACCGGCGGGGGAAACGTGTCCCTTCCCGCACCCACATCTGCCGACACCAAACTCGGGTCGCTGGCGGTGACCGGGAATACCGTGTTTACCGGGGCGGGGACGACCAGTGCTACCGCCGGTGTGATCATTACCACAGGCGGCCAAACGTATAACTCCCTCATGCAGCTGGCTGGCCAATTTATCACGCTGCAGGATGCGAGCACAGCGGGCATTTCGGTCAATTCGGTCAACGGTGATGCCAGCAGCGGCCTAACGATCAATGAAACCGGCTTTGGACCGGTGCGCCTCAATAGCGTCATCGGATCATTTAATTCTTCTTTTCCCCCTGTACCGCAGGCTCCGACGCTTGGTTCACTGGCTGTCACCGTATCCGGCGGTGGGCCCATCGATATCTCAACGCCGTCGATCAATGTCGGGACACTCTCCCTTTCCAGTAACGATCCCATCGCCGGGCCCATCGCCAACCTGAGCGGCACCACCATTCAGATGTTCGCGGCTCAACAGAGCTACACCGCTGGCGGTTCTGGTGCGTATCTCAATTTCAAAAATGATAATATCGAACTTTTTGGCACCAGCGTCGCAACGCCCGCAACGTCCATAGCGCTCACCCAATCCCGCACTATCACCGATGCAGATATTCCGGTGTTTTCATCCGCCGCGATCTCTCTCGAGTCTCTCAATGGTAATGTTGTGCTCAACGGTGGCGCCGATATACCGCAGGCAACGGCGCTGAGTGTAACATCCACCGGAGGATATGTAACACTTGGCGCTGTGAGTCCGACGAATGTGCTGAGTCTCAACGCCAATGCGCATACAATCATTAATATCGATCAGTCGATCACGACCACCGACGGACAGACGTATGCCTTGTCGGGAACTTCCGGCAGCATCAACATCCCGAACTCACCGGTAGCCCTTACCGATGCGAGCGCCAATGGTATCGTGCTTAACGGGCCCGTCACTGCATCCGGCACCTACTCCGCACTGACGCTCATAGACACCGGTTCCGGCACGGTTTCAATCGCGGGAAATGTCGGCACTTCAACCGAGCCGTTTGCAAGTTTGACCGTAAGTTCGCCCGGTGGAATCACCATCGGCAATTCAACCGGGAGTGCGGCAATCTTTACCTCCGGCGCGCAGACCTACACCGGTGCCGTTTCGCTCGCGGGTTCTGCGGCCCTGAGTGCCACTTCAGGATCCGTGACTTTCAATAATGCGGTTACGACCGGCAGCAACAATCTCTCGGTCATCGCGCCAAACATTAATCTCGTCGGCGGCACCGTAAGCGGCACCGGCAACCAAAGCTACACGGGACAGATGAACATCAGCACCGCCACTGCGCTTTCCGGCGAAGCAATCCTCCTTGACGGTACGCTCACCTCCGATAATTCATCCAGCCTCGACGTCAACGCTACGGGGAGCGTGACATTTGAAAATGGTGGCGAGCAGTTTGTGTCAGGCGGTTTAGGGACGCTGACCGCTGATGCGGGGGGCGTCATTACGCTCGCAGGTAATCTTTCCGCTGACACGCTGAACTTTACCAGTACTGATAATGCTGCCGGGGCGATTACCGTTTCAGCCTCCACGCCGATTTATCTGGCGGCAAACAGCCAGAGTTATGCGACGGCCGCACCCGGTGGGACTGTGTCTTTACGTAACAGCAATGTCTTTTTTGCCGGCTATCCGGCGCGGCTGCAATTCAATGGTTTCAGCGCTGAATATATCAATAACCTCCCCCTTCATTTTTCCGTCGGCCAGGCATCCCCGATTTCCGATGCCAATCTGCCCACCGTCGGCCAGTTTATCACCGCAACAACGTCGATCTTTTCGCTCGGCAGCCCATCCATCGCGTCCGTCTCTTCGCTCAACCAGATGCCGTACAGCATCGCCTATACCGGCACTTCGAGTCCGACGTCTCCTGTCATTTCACTTACCGGCCAGAACGATCTGACCGATTCAGACCTGTCCATCTCCGCGCCCGGCAGTGAAATATCGCTCGGTTCCTCCGGTCAGACGATTAATCTCGGATCGTTGTCGATTAACGGCATTGTTAACCTTGCCGGTACCATCGTCACCAGCGGTACATCCACCAACTCCCAATCCTACACCGGAACCCTCATTCTTAACGGTGGAACGGTGCTGCTCGATAACTCCGGATCCGGTACCGTCAGCATCGATGCGCAGATTACCCCCGGTACCTCCTCCGATCTGGTTGTCGAAGATACCGGCGGGGGCATAATCAATTTTCTCAACGCGGTCGGGTCTCTAAGCATACCATTGGGCTCGCTCACCGTGAACGCCACCAACGGCTCAACGCTCGATATCTCCGGGGGGAGTGTCGTCACCAGCGAAGGCCAAAAATATTCCGGTAATCTGGAACTTGGAGCCAACACTATTCTCACAGACCTTGGAAACGCCGGGTCAACCGGCATCGACATGACCGGCCCTCTCTCCGGGTCCCCATATAACCTGACCCTTAAGGAATCGGCGACAAACGTCCCGATGAATCTCGGAGCACCCGGAAATACGCTCTCGGCCAACCAGCTCACCGTGCAGGCTCTCGGCGGTCTGAACCTGAATGGCGGCATCATTCAGACCAGCGGAGGACAGAATTACACCGGCACGCTGACCGTAACAGCACCCACCACTCTTGCCGATTCCTCCGGCAATTTATTGTCGCTTCCCGATGTCACCGGACCGTCGATTCTGACTGTCACCGCACCGTCTGATTCCGTCAATCTGACGGTTCCAATCAACCCGGCCGGTATTAATATCTCCGGTCAAAGCATTTCGCTCCCCACGGGCAATGCCATCTCCACATCGCTGGGCCAGACACTCAGTGGCATCATCGCTCTGCGCGGAAGCACCACGCTCAGCGATACTGGCGCTGCGGGAAGCGCCGGCATCCAACTGCTCGGCACCATGAATGCAACGACCGATTCGCTCACGTTGGACCAAGGTGGCGGAGTTCCGGCGATCATCGGAGCCGGACCGTCATCAACGTTTAATTTGCAAGGGCTAAATATCATCCAAGGCAATATCCTTTCGCAGCTTGGTACGCTGGTACTCAATAATCCGATTAGTAATGCCGGTGATCTGACGCTTCTCAACTCGCTCTTCTTTACCAACGACGGAGGTGCTCTGACC
>JAJZKY010000749.1 GCA_021803885.1 Planctomycetota bacterium | reverse complement strand
GCCATATGCGTCCGCATTTCCGGTGCGGTAATCGAGGAGGATGGAGCCAAGAAAGCCGTATCCAAGCGATGTGAGCCGGGAGCAGTTCGAATCGATTCGTCCAATCCTGGAGGGCGTTCGTAAGCGCACCAAACCGCGCACGGTGGATTTGCATGAAGTCTTCAACGCGGTTTTATATCTTCTCAAAAGCGGCTGCCAGTGGCGCATGCTGCCCGAAGGGTTCCCCAACTGGGTCACAGTGTATTCGTATTTTGCCAAGTGGAGCGCGCCCGATGCGGACGGAGTGAGCGCCTTGGAGCGGGCCTTAAAAAAATCCGTTGGCGAGGCCCGCATTCAACTGGGGCGCAACGCCACGACCAGTTTCTTGATTGTTGACGGGCAGAGCGTAAAAAACACCGATAGCGCCGAACCGAAGGGCTACGATGCGGGCAAGAAGGTTAGCGGCATCAAGCGGCATATCGCAGTGGATACGCAGGGGCTGCCGCACGCTATCGCCGTGACCACGGCCCATGGAACGGACCGCGACGGCGCCCTGGTAGCCATCGACCGGTGCAAAGCCAACTTGGAGCGTGTGGAAAGCGTGCTCGTTGACGGCGGCTACACGGGCCAACCTTTTGCCGACGGCGTGATGGAGCGCATCGCCGCCACGGTTCAAGTCGTCAAGCGCAATCAACTGCATGCATTTGTGGTGCTGCCCAAGCGCTGGATCGTGCAACGATCCTTCGCCTGGCTAGAAAAATGCCGCCGGCTAGGGAAGAACTGTGAACGCAAGCTGAACACCAGCCTGCAAATGGTCCACTTGGCTTTCCTCAGACTGCCGCTCAGGAGATCGTAAACAGGCTCTGAGAAGTCGCGCAATGGGACGGGAATGATTCCGTTGCCTTCGATTTGTGTCCCATTGGGAATCGCCGATGGAGGGCGCGCGCCCGCATCCGAGGGCGGAGTCGGGCTGTTCATTTTTGATCAGCACTCAAAAGACATTTCAAGTATCTTGGTTTTAGTCGCGCCAAAATGATGTCTCGCCACGCGGCCTAGGAATTTCATCGCGTAGGCAACCGACAATAGAATGCGATCATGATAGGTGCGCCGCACTCAAGGCGTGGCTTGCAAAGAAAGGATTGAACCGATACTTCCTCCGGGAAAAACGCGTGATTTGGCCCGCAGCCTGGTTGCATGCGAGGCCGAAGCAAGTACGACCGCCCTGCAAACCGAACCTGCAACTGTGCGCGTCTATGAGAGACTGCGCCGACAACTCGGCGCGCCCGTGGGAGTTGATGGTTTTCAGGCGCTCGCTTCTCGTGCGTTAGCTCTGGCCAAGTCGGAATCTCCCCGGCTCAGCGCGGTGCAGGTGACGGCAAATGGAGCCATGCGCGGTCTCGGCGACGTTGAGTCCCAGACGGACGCGGATGAGGACGGCGAGGCTGGAATCGTTCTGATCGCTCAGCTGCTCGGGCTGTTTCTTACCTTCCTTGGCGAGGCAACAGCGCTGCGCTTGATAGAAGATTTACGCCTTCAGGTTGACGTCAGGACAGAGGCGGCCACGAATGCAGAGGACACGGCGGCCTCAGCGGCAGACGGACCGGTAATGGCAGCGGCTTTCGAGGACCTTCTGCTGGAAATTGACCGGCTGAGGAAGGTGAGCAACCGCATTGAAACCCTGGCGGACAAACATCCCGGCATGGAAGATGGGCTCGTGAGCGTTGCGGCGAACATTCGCAGTATTGCCACGGTTTTAGACGTTTTCACACTCATCCGAAGCAAGGCTGGCGGCCCGCAAGAAGAGGTATCCAACCTGCAAACGAATCTCTACATGAATTGAGTTCCGCCAGCGCTACATCGAACGCGGCTCTGGATGTCGAACGCCGGAACCGTGAGAGCGCTTGCGATAGGAGAGAATGGTACTGCTGGTTCTCTTACGAAGCGTATAGTGGCGATTGAATTCTTCTACCTTGAACAATGCTGGTTTGAATATGACGGCTACCCCAGGAATGCGAGATTTAGCCCATCGACTTCTCAGGTATGAAGCCGGTGCGGGCAAGAATTCCGAGCCAATGGACTCCCCGACCCTTCGCGTCTATGAGAAGCTGCGCCAGAGCCTTGGTGAATTTGTCGGAGTCACAGGTTTTCAATTGCTCGCCACTCGCGCCTTGACGCTGGCCAAGCCGAAGGCCCACAGTCTGAGTGCGGTGCGGGTTGCCGCAGATGGATCTATACAGGGCCTGGGCGCGATTGAGACTCAAATCGATATGAACAAGGATCCGGCCGGCGAGGGAGGAATCATTCTCATCGCTGGCCTACTCGGACTGCTTCGTATCTTCCTTGGCGAAGCATTAACGTTAAGCCTGCTGCGTAATGCATGGCCAGGTGAAGCATTTGACGATCGCAATTCGGTACACGGGAGAAAAGCGTGAGCACCCAAGACAAAGTGAAGATCAACAAACTACCCACCGGGGTTCCGGGCCTTGACGAAATTGTGGGCGGCGGTCTTCCCGAGTTTTCATTCAACATCATCGCGGGTGCACCCGGAAGTGGGAAGACGACGCTGGCACACCAGTTCGTCTTTGCCAATGCCACCCCTGACCGTCCTGCTCTCTATTTCACGGTCCTGGGCGAATCCGCCATTAAAATGCTGCGATATCAGCAGCAGTACTCATTTTTCGATCCATCCAAACTGCCCGACTCCATTCGCTTTATCAACCTGAGCCAGGTTGTCCTGGAGAAGGACTTGGGCGCAGTCCTGGAGCAGATTGCCAAGGAAGTTGAAAAGGCCAACCCCGCCGTTGTGGTTGTTGACTCCTTTCGCACCATGGTTCGGAAGCCGGAAAGCGACATGGACCTGCAATCTTTCATTCAACGGTTGGCGCTGTTTCTCGCCAGTTGGCAAGCCATAACATTCCTGATCGGCGAATATGCTGAGGACGAGCTGCGCGACAATCCCATCTTCACCGTTGCCGATGGGCTGTTCTGGCTGCGCCAGACGGCGGAACGAAATTCGATTGTGCGGAAGCTGCAGATTATCAAACTGCGCGGTCAGGGTTCCGTGCCGGGGTTGCACACCTTCCGCATCACCGATGCCGGAGTGCAAGCCTTCTCGCGCACGTTCGGGTTGACCGCTCGAAAGAGAAACCCGCCCAGCGATCGGCGCCTCTGCT
>JAJZKY010000033.1 GCA_021803885.1 Planctomycetota bacterium | reverse complement strand
GTTCGGAATTTCCAACCGTAAACCTGCAATAACACACCGCCAGCGCCCCTGCCCCGTTTACACCACCGCGGCCACCACCTGCCAAAACGCAAAAACCCTTGTAAGACAAGGGTTTTTGAAAGCGCAATTGCTTTTAACGGAGAGAGTGGGATTATTCAGGTGGGATATTGCGATGTTGTTGATAAATGCGTATTTTCGGCGTAGTTCCTTATTCCACAAGGGTTTATGGATTTCTGATAAGTGCCTGTGGGTAGCCCAGATATGCGATACGAGACCCTGAAATAGGGACAGCTTTTGGGACAGTTTTTGGGGCAGCTCTATCCCCGATTCCGGAGTGCCAATCGTATTGTTACCGTTACCTCTCATGGCCTCACCTTGTACCAGTTATCCCCGGAGATATCAAGGCCCAATGACAATATTTTTTTAGATGCCAATTTTTCCGCCAAGTGGGGTGAACTGGTCTATATCCGCAAATCAGGTTCCATCGGTTTTGACGGCATTCAGAGCTTGCAAGACCTCCGTGACAATTGGAACCGATTGCTTGATGCCGCAGGGCTGGCGCCCGAAGAACGCAAAGAAGCCGTGGCGTTATTTTATTTGCGGGTGGAAACGCTGCCGGGCACGGAAGTTGGCTAGCACTGCTGTACCAATCTCAAATATTGGCATAGAATCCCCTGCATGTCGGAACGGCGTGGACGTGGCCGGGCCGGGTTGGGACACCTGGGATTTTTATGGCGGCGGCTGGCGAACTAAATATTCAGATTCCAGAAGTTGGCCAGGCGGTGCATGTTCGGCATCGACTGGCCACAGTCCGGGCGGTGGATGGCTATGACAATCCCAACTCTGGCCGCGTGCACCTCGTTGACGTTGAATACCTGGATGACTGCCAATTTCCGGCCTCAGAACAACTTCTTTGGGAAATTGAATCGACGGGTCGAATATTGGGGCAAACGTCGCTTCCAAGCGTTGACGCCCACCAACCTGATACCCCCGATGTGATCCAGGCGTTCGTCAATTCCCACCGCTGGACGCGCCTTAATCGGCTGCGTGCCCCCGGTAAGCTCGACGATGAGCCGCTGCTGGGAGTGTGGAATTCGGCAATCCAGATTCATCCATATCAGATGGAACCGGTGCTGCGGGCACTGTCCATGCCGCGCGTAAGCCTGCTTCTGGCGGATGGTGTGGGACTGGGGAAAACGATCCAATCCGGCCTGGTGCTCGAAGAATTGCTGCTGCGGCGGCGGGTGCGGCGGGTGCTGGTGATTTGCCCGGCGTTGCTTCAACGGCAGTGGAAATACGAATTGCGAAGGCGATTTAATCTTGAATTCGAAATCATTGATGCCGACAGTACCTTCGAGATGCGCCGAAAATTGGGAATTGACACCAATCCGTGGCGGGCGTTACCCCGCGTGATCGCCTCGATGGATTACCTGCGCATGCCGGACGTGCTCCAGCAATTTCTAAACGGGTCCGGCGTGGGCGCGGAAGGCAATCCAACCCAACGCGGCAAAGCCCATGCGCCGTGGGACATGCTGATCGTGGATGAATGTCATCATTTTGCGCCCCAGAGCGGAACGCGTGCCAGCCAGCGCACCAACATGCTGCGGGAAATCCGTTTTCTCTTCGAGCACCGCATTTTTGCCTCGGCCACGCCGCACAATGGCAAAACCATCTGTTTCACCGGGCTGCTGGAACTGCTCGATCCGGTACGTTTTCGAATCACCAGTGAAATGGAAGCCAGAGACACCGATCAGTTGGAGGCTGTAAGGGTGCGCCGGCTGAAGGACGACATTAACCGCCAGTCGTTAATCCCGCCCTTTGCCGACCAGCTTGATCCGGTGGCTTTGCCCTTTAAACTCACTGCGGATGAAACGGCCCTTTACACCGCCTTGCGCGAATACCGCACGCGCGGCCACTCCGCACTGGGGAGAGTTTCGCCCTCGGAACGCTGGGTTGGCCAATTTATGTTTTCGCTGCTGACCAAGCGGCTGCTTTCATGTCCGCTGGCCTTTGCCCGGACGTGGTGGCGGCATCTGGCCAATAGCGAGGTGGAGAGCCGGGAAAGCCTCTTTGATCTCGCGCGTCTGGCCGCTCAGAAAGCCGATGAACCGGTGAGCAACGACGCTGAACTCGCCACGCTCGAGGAAGACGCCGCTCGCCATGGTCGCACTTGGCTGCGATCACAAGATGCTGAGCTGGATTCCGCACAAAACCTTGTCAGTAGCGCTTTGGAACGCCTTGGCCTGGGTCGGGCTGTGGTGGAAGATCAGCACGCCCTAGCCGCTTTGGCCCAAAAACCTGACTCCAAAACCGAGGCTCTGGTGCGGTGGATCAAGGAGAACCTTTTTGCCAACGGCAGGCTGCGTGATGATGAACGCTTGATCGTGTTCACAGAGTATAAGGAAACGCTGCTTTATCTCGAACAGAGGCTGCTTCGGGAAGGCTTTGACCGAAACACCATGCATCTGCTTTTTGGCGGCATGACCTCCGATGAATTCGAGTCTGTGAAGGGGGATTTTGAGGACCCCGGCAACGCGGTGAGGCTGCTGCTGGCGACTGATGCCGCGTCGGAGGGCATCAACATGCAGGAAGCCTGCCGCTGGATTACTCATTATGACATTCCCTGGTCGCCCTCCAGAATTCTCCAGCGCAACGGTCGTGTGTCGCGGCATGGGCAGATGCGGGATGTGAGTATCCATTATTTCCGGTGCGATGAGGAAGAAGACATCCGGTTTCTCTATTTTATCGCCCAAAAAGTAGAGCGAGTGCGCAACGACTTGGGCAGCGTGGAGCCTGTATTTGATAGTGCTATCCAGCGGCACTTCGCCGGGGAAATAAACCCCGCTGAACTCGATGACATTGATTTGTTCGTTCAGCAGGCCCAAAGCGCATCCAAGGAAGCCGTTGATCTGGGTGAGTCCCCGCCTGCGGAATTAAAGAAGCTCATGCACCGGGCCAGGGAGATGCTTGAAGGCACGGAGGCGCGCCTGAATATTTCTCCGGACGCACTGGCGCAGTTGCTGAAGGCCGCCATCACCGTGGAAGGCAAGGGAGAGCTGGAACCGGTTCATGGCCGATCGGGCTTCTACCGTCTGGCACCGCCGCCAAGCTGGGAGCCGCTGGCTAAGAAAAGCCTTACGGTCGGCTCCGGCGACCGCATGGAAATTGTCTTTGACTCCGCGCTTGTTGAGGAAGAAATTAACGGCAGGCGGCTCATGCGGTTGAAAAAACACCAGGCGCTGCTGAGACTCGGCCACCCGATAATGAGGCAGGCCATCGCCACGCTGGCCCGCCAACTGCACGATCCGACGGCGTTGTATCGCTGGTCCGTGGCGGCCCTGCACCAAACCGGCTTCGACGCGCTGCTGTCGCTGCATTACACCATCACCGCCGTCAATGAGCTGCATGAACCGCTGCATGATGAAGTTCGAACCGAGATATTTCGGATAGAGGGCGAAAAGCTTTCCGCCGTAGATCCGGCTTTCAGCGAATCAGTGGCGCGATCCACGTTCATGCCCATTCAATCATCCACCCGTCTGGAAAAGTTCGTCAAGATCATCCGCGCCAAATGGCCCTCCCACCGTTCTGGTATAGAAGCTATCCTGCAACAAATTAAGACTCAATCGGAGACAGCGCTACGGACCAAAGCCAACGCCAATCTGAAGGATGAGCTTGAAAGCACCCGTGAAAACTACCGTGCGCGGCTCGCGGAACTGCAAGATCGCAGTCGTGAGCAGGCCCTGGACCGGTTGGCCGCCGACCTGCTTGAACAGCAGACCGCGGCGCAACAGCCGGCGCTTTTTGAGGATATCAACGTGGCCGCTAAGCTGCGATCCAGGGAATTGGAAGAACAGATGGCCATTCTCCGGCGGGATGTGGAGCGCACCCGCGAATTACTCACGACGGAGCGCGACAACCGTGTCAATGTTCTGCTGCCCAGGCGCTTCAATATCCATGAAATCCGGGTATTGCCTCTGGCGCTGGTGTATCTGCTACCGGCGGATGCGGAGGATATAGCTTCATGACCGAATCCAATGCCACTCACGCCTGGTGGTATCGACTGCGGCATCAGGGAATGCTGCTCTCGCCTGTTGTTCTGCTGGAATGTTACTCCCCAACGCCGGAGGCAATTAAGCCGCATACCTGGCGTAAGCTGCGCGACGCCAACACCGCCTTTCAGGCGACGCTGACCGATGGTCACATCGACGCCCAAAAAGTCCTGGCGTGGTTGGACACGCTGCTGACCGACGGCATCGGGTTAACCGGCTCAGTTTTGGTCAAACAGAACGCGATCCCCGAATCTCTCACCGCTATGGTTCGCATTGGTAGCCGCACGCAAACACTTCGCCCGCACCGGATCATCTTTGCCGATGAAGGCAAGGCGATTCCCGCCGTTCTGATAATGGCGGATACTTCGCCACAGGTCGGACGTGGGCGCGGCAGAACCATCTACTCGCAATTTCTCGAGCTGCTGCGCGGAACGGGCCATCGGCTGGGGCTGCTGACCAATGGAATGCAGTTCCGAATCGTCTATGCTGGCACCGACTTTGAGTCGTGGTGCCAATGGGACGCTCAGCGCTGGTTTGATGAGGGCGATGGTTCCGAAGAACTGGCCGGACTGCGGCAATTGCTTGCCCGGGAGTCATTAAGCGCCACATCGGCGCAGCGCTGTGGCCTGCTGGAGCACATCGAAGAATCCCGGACCCGGCAGGCGGATCTCTCCAGCATCCTGCGGGAAAATGTCCGGCAGTGCGTCGAGCTGCTGCTGGATTCGATCTCAACTGCCCACCGCACGGATAACAAACTTCTGGCCCCGCTGGCCGATACACCCGCCGGGGAATTGACGCAGCCCGAGGTGAATGATGCCCTGATGCAGGCTGCGGCACGCATTGTTATGCGGATGGTCGTATGTCTGTTTGCCGAATCCCGGCAGCTTTTACCGGCGGATGATCCCACTTACGCAACATCATATGGAATCCGCACACTCTACGAAATGCTCCAGCAATCGCAAAGTACCGACGGCGGCACGCAGGGATTGGCCAACCAGCGCTCCGCGTGGCCACGACTGGCAGCCCTGTTCCGCCTCGTGCACGGTGGCTCGCCGCATGGCAATTTTCCCTTTCGGCCTTATGGTGGTGTGTTGTTTCGTCCCGGCGAGCGAAACAGTGGCGATCCAATCAGCCGTGCGCTGTATATCCTCGAACGTAACATCCCGATAAATGACGAAACCGTCTCGCGGATGCTGCGAAAACTCATGCGTGGGCCGTTGCCGGTCATGCGCGGGCGCACCAGAACCTACGTGGAAGGCCCGGTTGATTACACCGACCTGCGCACCGAATTCATCGGCCTGATTTATGAGGGGCTGCTCGATTACCGCATAAAAAGAGTGGACGCGGAAACCGGCCCTCAAATTTTCCTTAGTATCGGGCGCGAGCCCGTGCTGCCGCTGAAGGTTCTGCAGGATCAGCTGCGGGACGACCCGGCGGGGCTAAAAGAACTACTGACCAAATTTAAGAAAGAAAAAGTCGTTGCTGATACCTCATCCTCCGACGATGCGGAACAGGACGAAGGCGAGGCACCAGAGGAAGCCGCCGATGAAGCCGCTCCAGAACTCGATGTGGAAACCCAATTGGAATCTCAAGCGTCAATTGCGACCAAACCTGCCGATGAAACAGCCCTGCAGGCCGCCGGAGAGTGGGCGAGGGCGGCGGTTCGGCTGGCGGGATGGGTTGGCAAAAAACGGGCACGAGAAACCGATGGCCAATACCAGCAGCGGCTTGATGCCGAAGCCGACGCGCTTGTTAAACGGGTTATTACCCCCGGTGAATTTTATCTGGTCCGCGCAGGCAATACTCGCAAAGGCAGCGGTACCTTTTACACCCGCCCCCAACTGGCTGTTCCCACCACTCACCGCACGCTTGCGCCACTGGCCTTCCAACGGACCACGGAAAACATTCTGATTCCAAAGACCCCGGAGGAGATTCTGGCCCTGAAAATATGCGATCCGGCCTGCGGAAGCGCATCATTTCTGGTGGCGACCCTGCACTATCTCACCGATGCCCTTTATGAATCGCTCTGCTTCCATCGCAATTTGGAAAATGACCAGCAGGCCATGCGCATCACGCTGCCCTTCGGCGAACCACGCACCGGTGCCGCCACTGAGGAGATGATTCCTTTTTCACCCGCTGATCCGCAGCGCGCGGAAGCCTTCCCGGAGCGGGTGAAGGCCTTATTGCGACGGCACATTGTGGAACGATGCATTTATGGTGTGGATATCAATCCGTTGGCCGTGGAATTGGCGAGGGTGTCGCTGTGGGTGGAAACCATGGACCGCGAACTTCCCTTTACCTTTCTGGATCACAAAATTCGGGTAGGCAATTCGCTGGTGGGCTGCCGAATGGACCGCGTAACGGATTACCCGGTGGCGGCATGGCTGCGTAATGGCGGTGATGATCCGGACACGAAAACCAAAGGACCGCGCACAAAGCGCATCCGGGATTTGTTGGAGGCCAAAGTAAAACCGGAAATGCGGCGGTTGATCGATGGAAAATTCACAGACCAACCGCCGCTGTTCCCCACCGGTGATGCCTCGGTGGACGATGTGGCCCGCGCCGCCCGCATGGTTTTTGAGCTTCTGCACCAGGTTTCCGTTGCCGACCCGGATCAGCGCGAACGGATGTATCAGAAAGAATTGGTGGCAAGCAGGCCCCGTTCGCAATTGCAGCGAGCGATGGATGAATGGTGCGCGGTCTGGTTTTGGCCCACGGATGAGGAATCGCTCAGGCATGTGCCGCTGCCGCTGAATTTTCATCAGGCCACACCCGAACGCGACGCCATTGTCGCCAGCCTGCGCACGCAGTACCGCTTTTTTCATTGGGAAATTGAATTCCCCGATGTCTTTACCCCCGACCGCGCCGGGTTTGATGCGGTTTTGGGCAACCCGCCCTGGGAGGTTGCCAAACCCGCGTCGCAGGAGTTTTTTACCGAGTATGATCCACTGTTTCGCAGCTACGGCAAGCAGGAGGCGAAGGGTGCAGCGGAAAGACTTTGCGAGAACATGCCCGATGTGCTCGCCTCTTGGGACGCCAGAAAAGGCTCGTACAAAAGCCTCTCGAATTGGGTGGCAAACATCGCCGAGCCATTTACCGTCACCATTGCGCGTGGCGGAAAGCAGGAAGCATACGCCTCGGCATGGACCAAGGCCCGCGCCAAGCACGCTTCCGCCACGCTCGGTGCGGCGGCGTTTATTTCCCAAGGCGGAGCTGATCTGAATTTATTCAAGCTTTTTTTGGAGTACGCATACCGACTCCTGGCGCCCACCGGGCGGCTGGGCTTCATCGTTCCAGCCGCGCTTTATTCCGACTCCGGCACCCGGGAATTGCGGGAGCTATTTCTTAATGAAAGCACATGGGAATGGCTTTTCAGCTTTGAGAATCGCAAAAAGATTTTCGCTATTCACAGCAGCTTCAAATTCGCCGTCGTTATCGTGGATCGTGCCAGGCGCAGCGCGCCATTGCGGGCGGCGTTTATGGTGCATCACCTGGCCGATTGGGAACGGAAAGACCCACCGGTATACGACTATGATCTTGCGGCAGTGGAGTTATTTTCGCCGCGCAGCAAATCCTTGCCGGAAGTGCGAACACCACGCGATATGGCGATCTGCCGAAAAATTTATGCCAATTCCGTGCGCATTGGTGACAACAGCCCCGGCTGGGAAATTAAGTACGCACGGGAGTTTGATATGACCAACGATTCGAAGCTGTTTCGGGCGCGGGAAAAGCTGGAAGCCGGCGGCTACAAGCCGGATGTTTTTGGCCGCTGGATCGGGCCGGAGGGTGATGTCATGCTGCCGCTGTATGAAGGCCGGATGATCGGTCAATTTGATTTTTCAAAAAAAGGCTGGGTGCGCGGCAAAGGGCGATCGGCGGTGTGGCGGGAGATACCGTTCGACCATAAGACGATTGAACCACAATATTTGATGGCGGAGGTAACAGCACGCAGGTTCGCCGAGGTCGCGGTCCCGACCTTCGCGTTCATGCGCATCAGCTCTCCAACGAACTCGCGAACCTTCATGGGAAGCTATTTAAGTCGCAGCCCAAGCGGCGACTCAGTATTCCACCTCCGCCTCCAAAGACCCGGCACAGCCGATTACCTCAGGGTTGCCGGTGTGTGCTCATGCCTGGCCTTCGACTACATCGCACGCCAAAAGATCGGCGGGTTAAACATGAGCTGGTTCGCGGTCGAAGAACTTCCTGTTCCATCTTTTGAAACTAATGGCGGGATTCGGCGAATAACACTGGGTACAATTCGCCTCACGCTTCTCCACCGTCGCTTCGCGCCTGAATGGTTGCGGCTGAAATTGGAATTTCCCGAACTTGCCACGCGGGAATGGAAACAATGGTGGGCGGTTACAGAAGCGGACCGGTTGCGATCGCGTGTCGAAATTGACGCCCTGTGCGCCGGACTTTATGGCCTTGATCCGGATGATTTTGACTGGATTGTCCGCAATGATCCATCAGATCCCAAGGGATTCTGGCGGGTGGATAAGGAACTGCCTTTCCGTGAACGCCTTACCGGTTTGTCGGCTGCCGCATTCCGATCGCTGAAGGAAGGCAAGTGGTCAGCGGATTCGGCGGCGAAGCTTTCCAATGACGATTTCTTCGCTATTATCGGCATTCCTGAATTGACCAACGAAGCAGCGGCCAAGGCGGCAGGACTGCCCGAGCCGCTAATACGCAAACGAACCGGCTGCCATCTGTGGGAACCGGAAAAATTTACCCCTGACGATCCGCGTTCCGGCTGGACCTGGGATGATTGCTGGAATGATGCCGTGGCGCTGCTGGGAAGCGAACAGGCGGTGCAGGACGCGATTAAGCCAGCGGAAGCGGCAGAAAGCTCGCCAGATGCGCAGGAAAAAGGTATCCCCGGTGGGTTATTCAATGGATGAAGAGGAATAAATCGGAGAATTCCCCATGGCAATCAATCCGGTCCGGTTCGCCCATAACATCTGCGATGAGTTCTTGCGCTATATCTATTCGGCTTATCCGCTTTCGGATCCGGATTTGGCGCAGCAAGTTCGCGCTCTGTTGAAACGTCCTTCATCGTTGGATATTCCTCTGGTGCGGGGGCCGTATGTGTCGCTCTCTGAGGCTTTTGCCAAAGGGGAAAATCTTTCGGAAATGGCCAAGGCCGGTGTGATTCACCCGGTGTTGCCGGAATTAATTGGCTTTCCGGCCATGTGGAAGCATCAGCATGATGTGTTCACGGCGGTCAGGCAAGCCCAGCATGTGCTGGTGGCCACGGGTACGGGATCGGGTAAAACCGAGGCTTTTTTATATCCGATAATTGATGACCTGCTGCGGCAGCGCGATCAGGGGATAAATACGGGCCTGTGTGCCATATTGGTTTACCCGATGAACGCCTTGGCCAATGATCAGTTGGAACGCCTGCGGGGAATCCTGGGAGGAACGGGAATAAGCTTTGCCCAGTGGATCGGCACCACGCCGGGCACGGAAGGCGAAATTTCCATTGAGCGATTTTCCGGTTCATCGCGCGAGGCTTACTTGAAGGCGCGCCGCAAGCGGTTAGAAGAAGCCCAGGCGGAAGACCGTGCCGTGCGCCCGCTGGCACCGCCGGAGGAATGTTGTTCGGAAGAGGATATCCGCCAGCGCAAACCACGCATTTTGCTGACCAATTACCGGCAGTTGGAAATTCTGACCACTCGCTTGCCCGACGCGGGATTGTTTGCTCAGGCACCGCTGCGCTACATGGTGTTTGATGAAGCCCACACCTACAGCGGTGCCGCAGGGGCCGAAGTTGCCTGCCTGATTCGCCGTGTGCGGGCCATGGCGGGAAAAACGACTGATGAGGTCATCTGCATCGGTACCTCCGCCACGCTTTCCGATCCACAATCATCGGATAACGATAAGGCGGCCAGGCGATTTGCCTCACGGTTTTTCGGGGTGGATGAGGGCAGAGTGGTCAGTGTGGGGGAATCGTATGTCAGCAGGCAGTGGCCGATCACCCGGTATAAGCCTCACCCCCCCGCAGGCGACGGCACCGCACGCCTCGAACGGCTGCTAAGGTGCCTGGCTGAGCCGGTGGATACGGCAGCCCTTAAACCGGTGGTACAGGAATTAACCGGGCGGAGTTTTGACCCTGGGGCGGACTGGAAGGCCGCGCTTTTTGACCATTTGATCAGCAATGATTACATCTACCACACTACTGAAGTGTTGAAAATTCCCAAGGCACTCGATGAGGCGGCCTGGCAGGTTTCGCAGCGCGTGGCACCGGATCGTCTGGCGCAGGGGCCGCGTACGGATGCGGAGTTGCTGGCTTATTTAACTTTGGGCGCCGCTGCGACCAAGAGTGGGGAATCGCTGCTGCGCCCCAAGGTGCATTTTTTCATCCGGGGTATGGACGAGATGGTCGCCGCACTGGCTCAAGCCGGCGACGAATCTAAAGCCGAGGTATTTCTTTCCTTGTCAGATGCCAAGGAAAAATATCCAAGCCGCCTTGATGCGGCGTTTTTTCCGGTTTTAAGCTGCCGCAATTGCGGCCAGCATTTCTTTGAAAAATTCTACCAGCAGTTGGAAATCCAGAGCGGCCCGGGAAACAAAGTAAGCGGCGTTGCTAACGGTAACGCAGTGGAGGACGCCGACGGGAATCCCAATACCGTCTGGGCGGCAGCGCCGGTGGACTCCGGAACACGTCTGGTGCTGACAACACGACTGCTGGAGGAAGTGGATGACGGGCCAACGGCGCAATCCTCCCAATTCCAGGAGGCGTGGTTCTGTCGGCAGTGCGGGGCCATGCACCGTGACCCCGGCGAACGTTGTTTGGCCGATGGATGCGGGCACAACGAGCCGCTGATTGGCCTGAAGATATTTGGGAAGCGTTTATCCTCTTGTCCGTCCTGCAAGAGCCTGGCATTCAATATTGGCGGCAGATCCATTGAGCCGGCGCGCAATATCCGCGCCATTACCGTCGCCGATGTTCATATTCTCGCCCAGGCGATGATCAGTTCCGCTCCGGAGGATCACAAGCGGCTGATCATGTTCGCCGACAGCCGCCAGGATGCGGCGTTTCAAGCCGGATGGATGCAGGACCATGCCAGGCGCATCCGCCTGCGGCACATGATGAACCGCATCATTTCCGCCAGCGAGCGCCCCCTGCTGTTGGACGATGTCGCGGATCGGCTCATGAGCGAGTTCCGCAAAGAACACAGACTGGTGGATTCGCTGCTGCCTGAACTCACCGGCGAAGATGCCGCCGCCATTTTTGGCAGCAATAGGTGGGTGTCCGTGCACAAGGCGTTACGTTATATGGTGCTGCGGGAATTCAGCACGGGCTCGCGTCGCATGGATTGCCTGGAAGCAATGGGGTTGGCCCAGGTGGCCTACGAGGGCGTATCGGCATCCGATGCCGCAGTACAAGATTGGGCGAAGGTGATGGGGATTTCACCGTTAGAGGCGGTGGAGGCTATTGCGCTGCTGCTGGATAACTGGCGGCGCGGGCGAATTCTGCTGGTGGCTGGTGATCCAATTTTTTCACGCTTTTCCGCCAAGGATGATCCGTATGTTCAAACCAGCTTACTGCCTTTGCGGGAATTTCGCCCGGAGGGTCTGTTGCTTAATGCGAATGCAAATGATAAATACGCCCGTGGTCTGATTGCCCAGCACGGCGCTTCTGCGGTGCAGGCGCTTTTGAAAAAATGGGCGGCCAGGCCCGACCAACTGGACACGGACGCGGCTGTCACCATGCTGTGGAATTTTCTCACCGGCCCCGCGAAACTGCTTGCCAAGGTGACGTTGCGATCTCAAAAAGATAAGCCGCTGGGTGGAGATGTTTGGCAGGTTAACGCCCAGCAGGTACGGGTGCAGAAAAGCGATATTCGGGAACGCTGTGCCATTTGCCAGCGCGTTACCACGCATAAGGCCCCCAATTCAGCGTGCATGCGCCACCATTGCAGGGGCCGAACCAATACCCAGCAACCCGATATAGACAACTATGACGTCTGGATGATGAGCAAGCCCTTTGTAATGGTCAATGCCGAGGAGCACACCGCCCAGGTGCCTGGGGAAATCAGGGCGAAAATTGAACAGGATTTTCGCTCCAGCCGGGGGCAGACCAACTGCCTCGTGGCCACGCCGACATTGGAGTTGGGTGTGAATATCGGTGCCCTTGACATGGTATTGATGCGGAACGTCCCGCCCCGTGCCGCCAATTATTGGCAGCGCGCCGGGCGAGCCGGGCGTGAAGACCGTATGGCGGCGGTGGTAACATATTGCCGAAGATCTCCCCATGACCGCTATTTCTTTGACAACCCCCTACGGCTTTTGACCGGTACCATAGAGGCTCCGGCATTTAACCTGCAAAACCCACTGATGGTGGCCAAGCACGTGCACTCCGCTATTCTCACAGAGTTGTTGCTGCATCCGGCGCAACTGGGCGAAAATGGGGAAGGGGTAAAGGACATCCTGCGGCAGGCGTTTCCAACATTTATTCGACATTACGTACTGGATGATGAGGATCGGTTTCGCCAAACGCCCGCGTCCACTGCGGAGTTCAAAGCCCTGATTGTGAAGACCACGGCTATGCTGGCGGATCGGCTGGCCCATTTGTTTGCTCAATACTGGCCGACGGAAGCCGCCGGAGTCGTGACACGCACCGCGCTTGAACGAATTATTCTCGAAACACCCGATGCACTGGGTCTGGTGATCCACCGATTGTATCGTCGGCTGCAATGGGCATTGGAGACACGCAAGGGCCTGCACGACCAGAAGGACCGGGGATTGATAGAAAAAGAGGACGAGCAGCTGCTGCGGCGGTGCGATGAGTTCATCCAGAAGATCACTCGAAGGGATCACAGCACCTACACGCTTAGCGTATTGGCCAACGAAGGATTTTTGCCGGGCTATGGCACCTACGACGGCGGAATCGTGGCGGCCGCACGTAAAGGCTTCGCACAATATTCCGGGCCAAGGACATTTGAGCTTTCGCGCAGTAACGTGGTCGCCCTGCGTGAGTTTGTGCCTGGCAATCGCCTGTACGCCAATCGCGGATCGTACTACGTAGCGCGATACCATTTAGGGGCTGACGAACATGGGCAGATGCATAGCCTGCTGGTGAATGCTGACAAAGGCTATGTGGCAGATACCGCCGGTAGTTCCGGATACGGGCAAAGCGGCGCAGCTCCCATGGAAGCACTGCCTCTGGCCGATCTTGATCTGGCTCATGAGAGCCGGATTACTGAAGATGAAGTGCTGCGTTTCGCCATGCCGGTAACGGTACTGGGACGCCTGCGCCAGCGTAGCCGGGGTGGGTCTGGATACAGGATTGGCGAACAGCAAATCAGCCACATCCACGGCCAGAACATGGAATTGGTCAACATTGGCGAGGCGAGCAGAGTCGCGCGCCGCGAACTGGGGCATTTGATTTGCTCGGTTTGCGGAGCCGCCTTGACACCCTACGCTCCGCCCGATTCGGTGGCGCGATTTAAGAAATACCATAGTGAAAAGTGCGGCAAAGCGCCGGGCAACTTTGCGCTCACCGCGCAGGCGGATGTGGATATGCTGCAGTTTCACGGTGTTGCCGACGCGGCGGCGGGCATCAACATTGGCGAGGCCCTGCGGACGGCTGCCACGCGACTTTTGGACATGGGACCGGAGGACCTGCAAATATTGCTGGTGCAGCAACCTGATGACACCCTTGATCTGCTGATTTACGACCCGATGCCCGGCGGGTCAGGTCTGCTTGAGCAGATGCTTGCCCGCTGGGATGAGCTTATTGCGGCAGCTCGGACGCTTCTATCGCATTGTCCGCAGGATTGTGAGGCGGCATGCTATTGCTGCCTGAAAACATTTCGCAACCAGTTCCACCATAGCCTGCTGAATCGTCGTCAGGGGCTGGAACTCATCGACGCACTGGCCGCGAGACCGGAGCGGAGCCACGAAATCGTGCCGCAGTTCGCGGAAGCGCAAACCGGCGGTGGATCGCCTTCCAATCCGCCCGAGGCGCAGCTGGAAGGCCTGCTTACCAAACACCATTTCCCTAAGGGCCATTGCCGCAAGCACATTAAGACATCCCTCGGCATCGACACCGCGCCGGATTGGCTTTATGAACCTGCCAAGGTAGCGGTCTACCTTGACGGTATGAGTAAACATCTGCACGGCGATCCGAAGACCGCCCAACGCGACAAAATAATACGCGACTCGCTCGAGATCGACGGCTACACCGTGATCGTCGTGCGATTCCACGACCTGCATGATCCGATTATCATGACCGAGCACCTGAAAAACATCGCAAAGGCAATTGGGAGGCCTGAACTGCTGTGACTTGGAAGGAGAAAAGTTAAAGCCCGGCCAACGGGGCAAGCGATTTCAACAGGCCGCGAAT
>JAJZKY010000748.1 GCA_021803885.1 Planctomycetota bacterium | reverse complement strand
ATACCGCTGGCCCGGCCATTAACCCGCTGCTCAAGGTGATGAACATGGTGGCCCTGCTGGTGGTCCCGCTCGTACTCCCCTTTGATCGGCACTTTACGAATTTGCTCTCGCAGCATCAACTCACGATGCATCAAATGCATAAGCCTGCGAGCGGCCATGGCTGGGTTCCCTGGGTAGTAGCCATGGTTTGCATTGTTGTTTTGGGTTGGGCTGTTTATCAGGCGAAACGCGAACCTGCGGAATTTGAACAGCCTCAATAAGGTGTTCAAATTCCGCGAGGGCTTAGTTTTCTGCCAGAAAGTAGTCCATTAATTCGTAGCCCTTTTCAACATGCAGGTCGCTCTCGCGGGCGGCTTTTTCGGTATAAGGCCGGGCGATTGTGCTCTTGCGGTGCGTGCCTGCCATGGCAAAGGGCACGGGGGCATCGTGATGCTTGCGTGTGGTGCATTGTGTCGCGTGGTCCGGCATAATTAAGAGCCGCCACTGATCAAACGTTTGAAGCTTTTTATAAATCGGCCCTACAACAAACTTGTCTATGGCCTCGATGCTTTGAATCTTGGTTTCGTAGTCGCCCTGATGGCTTGCTTCATCCGGGGCTTCGACATGGCAGCAGACCACATCATAACTGTCGAGCGCATCGCAGGCGTACTGACCCTGGGCGCTATAATCGGTGTCGTGATAGCTGGTAATGCCGGGCACCTCAATATTCTGCCAGCCTAATAAATTGGCGATCCCGCGCAGCAGGTCTACTGCGGTAATCATGGCGCCGGTCTTTTTATAGCGGTCCTTGAACGTGGGTACATTTGCTGCCCGGCCCTGACCCCATAACCAGATGTGGGTCGCGGGCTTTTCGCCGAGTTGGCGTCTGACGATGTTAATATCATGATCGCTTAGCAGATCTGCCCCACGCTGCATTAAATCGAGAAGTGTCTCGGACCCCGGCCCGCGCGGCATGTAACCTTTGATGGGTTGGTCAGGAATGTCGTGGGGCGGAGTTGTTTTTACCTTGGAAAAGTCCCCTCCGTGGTGCACCATCAGGTGGCGGTAGCTCACACCGGCGTGAAACTCAATTGGGCCGCCTTGGGGGGCAAGCTCTTTGCGTAGTGAGTCCAGAAGATGCCGGGCTTCCTTATCGCCGATGTGACCGGCGGAGTGGTCCAGCATGATGCCGTTGACAATCGTCACCAAATTGCATCGCATAACCCAGTCGTTGGCGGAGAGTTTGAGGCCCATGGCCGCCGCCTCAAGCGGAGCACGACCGGGATGATACCTGGCAGGGTCATACCCCAGAAGGCAGAGCGTGCAAACATCGCTGCCGGCAGCAAAGTTGGGGGGTGTTGTGCGCACCGTTCCAATTCGCCCGGCAAGAGCGACCGCATCCATGTTGGGTTTGTTGGCGGCTTCAAGCGGCGTCTGGCCTGCCAGGTCTTCAATGCCGGAATCGGCCGCACCGTCGGGTATGATAATGGCGTATTTCATAGGGCGTTTGTTCCTCTGGTCTGTGGCAATTGCCGCTGCATCATCTTGACTCATTTACGCAGCGGGATCAATGATATTCAATCGCACCGCTTTGCCCTTGGTGCACTTGAGCCGGTCTATTTCAACAACCGCCTTTGCAATGTCACCCTCGACCGCTTCGTGTGTGGTGATTACCAGCGGCACATAGGCGCCCGCCTTCGATTCATGCTGCGCAATGGCCGAGAGGCTGATGCCTCGTCGGCCCAGGATGCCGGTAATCTGGTGCATGACGCCAGGCGAATCCAGAGCGGTAATGCGCAGGTAATTCCGAGCGACGATTTTATTCGCCGGCAAAAAGCGCCCTCTCGTTCGTTTGGTAAGCAGCGGCAGGTTGGCAAACAGAAGCGATGCTGTGCCCATGGCAGCCTCGACTATATCCGCAATAACGGCGCTGGCGGTCGGCTTGGGGCCGGCGCCGCGACCATAATAGGTGGTCTGGCCGGCCGCATGACCGAAGACGCTTATAGCGTTAAACGGCCCGTGCACATTGGCCAAAACGCTCCTGGCTGGAATGAGCGTTGGCGCAACGCGCAGCGAAATGCCGCCGGTGGTGCGCTCGCCAATGGCTAGAAGTTTGCAGGTATAGCCGAGTTCGCGGCTGAATTTTAAATCCAGATCGTCCAGGTTATTGATGCCGCAAATGTTTATCTTTTCAAATGGTACCTGCACACCAAAAGCCAGAGCTGCGAGGATGGCCAGTTTATGGGCGCTGTCAATGCCGCTGACATCAAACGTTGGGTCTGGCTCGGCAAACCCTTCGGCCTGCGCGCCGCTTAGCGCCTCGGCGTAGCTTTGGCCGCTGGCCGACATCTGCGAAAGAATGTAATTACACGTGCCATTGACGATACCAATGACCCGATCAATCGAATTGGCGATAAGTCCGCGCGTCAGCGCCATGATGATGGGAATAGCTCCGCCGCACGATGCTTCAAAGCAAATGCACCGCCCGGCCTTGCTGGCGGCGGCAAAAAGCTCCGCACCATGCAATGCGAGTAAATGCTTATTGGCGGTAACCACATGTTTACCGGCAGCCAAAGAGCGCAGCAGCAACGTTCGGGCCGGCTCGATGCCACCCATCAGTTCAACGACGATTGTAACTGCAGGATCGGCAAGAATATCTTCGGCATTGGTGGTGATCAGACGCTTGGGCACCATGCGGTTGCGAGACTTGCGTTTGTCGCGCACCAAAATACGCCGCAATTCCAACCGCTGGCCGGAACGCTCCTGAAGATGGCTTTTTTCGGCGAGAAGCATTTCCGCCACCGCGCTGCCGACAGTGCCGCAGCCAAGCAGCGCCAATCCGGTTGTCATGCCTTTGTACTCCACTGTTAGGTATCGAGCGCCTCATCTGGCGTACGATGTGCAGGATTATATCGTGCTTTTTATGGAGATGTCATTGTGTCTGCATTCAGCGGCGCCGACGGGTTGGAAAGCGACCCGTGATGGGGCGGGGCTTGGCGGCTGCGGCCGGCTGGGTAAAGCTTACCGGTGCGTAACCCTCGGTTATGGGTGGGGTGGGCGATGGTTGGTCGGTTGGCAATGGGCAAGCCGCATGGCCCCCGGCGGGAGTCTCAGTGCCATCAGAGCCGCCCGCGCCATGAGCCTCCAAATGACGTTTGGATGGTTCAGGTGAGGGTATAAA
>JAJZKY010000032.1 GCA_021803885.1 Planctomycetota bacterium | reverse complement strand
GGTACCTTCCATTTCTATCCATTTCATTCGTGTTATCTGTGGTGGCGGTATTGGCGATGAAAAGCGGCATATCCCGGCTGATTTTTCTATTTTACCCGTGAACGGTTACGGGACATATTTGTGCGAATAATGCCTGTATTTATTGAATAATTTTACGATAATATGTCCTGATAATAAGATGCAGATAATCCCAATCTTTACAGATTCGTTCGAGATATCCAGAACCATAACCTCAATGTTATCGCCGATTATCATTTTCTCATTACGCCGAAAGGAAAGTGCCAGCAGACACCAACTCCTTACATCACCATGAGTCTATCATACACGCGATCAACCCAACTTGCCCCTGTCCTGCGCCACAAAAATGTCTCTACTGGAGTGTATAGACTTTCCGTAAAGAAAGGATTGGAAGTCGTATGATGAAAAAGCGATTCAGTCCTCATGCTGCGTGGGCGGTACCTCGGAGACATGAAAATACCCCGAGGTGTCCGCAACGCTGAATGTTTAGGGGTATTTTCACCATCGATTGAATAACCGTTGCTTACGATTGATAGGCGGGGATGGCAAGGCCTTGTTCCAAACTTACAGATTGCCAGCCATGATCGTGGAGAAATTGCAGAATTTGCGGCAAAGCCTGAACGGTGGATTCCTGGGAGCAATGACGGCGGGCGGGTTCCAGGCCATCGTGCATGGTAACAATGTCGCCGGGGCGAATCTGTGCGGTAATGATGCGGCTAACGGTTTCGGGTGACATTTTTAATGTATCCCACGCGCGAATACGCCAGGCAACATAATGCATGGCCTGTTGCCGCACAGCCCGCGCCTGGGGTGGAGTTTTAAAACCCATTGGAGCACGAAATAAAGCTGGCGTGCGCCCGGAAATTTCCGCCAGCTCCATACTGGTCCGTCGCAGCTGATCCCGCCAATAGGCCTCCCCATGCCAAACGCCGTGATGATCATGATTCCAGGTGTGATTGCCGACCGTGTGCCCTTCGGCGATCATGCGTTGAACCAGACGCGACTCCTGCCGCACCTGCGAACCGATAAGAAAAAAACTGGCGTGGGCATTGTGCTTTTGAAGTATATCCAGCACGCGATCGGTAAAACCGGCGGTGGGACCATCATCAAAAGTTAACGCCACCGCGTGAGGTTGTTCAATGCGCTTTATCACCGGAGCGATGATCGGACTGCCGGAATAAAGAATGCTATAACATACGCCGGCGGTACCAATAGCCAAAGCCCCCGCGCCCGCGGTCACCAATGGATGTTGCCACATTATCTCGCTGACGTTGATCATAATCCTTCAAACGTTCTAACCGGCGGCGCTGCTCCACTTATGGTGCTGCAGCCATCACGGGTGCAGGCCCGTGATGACGCAATTGCAGCCGCAGCGAATAGTGAGCGTGTGAATCCGAAATAGTCAAGACGCCGGGGAAATGGTGGTTCCAGTGTGTATAGGTAATCATAACACCGGTACCGGAAAAACGACGCACTCGGGTCTGTTGCAATACCATGCCGCGGTTCATACTTACCAGATGCCATTGAAAATCATTAGCATTGGCGTCTTTATATTTCACAGTATCCACAGCACCTTGCCAGCGGGCAGTCCACGGTCCTTCCGGACGCCGAAAGGCCAGTGAAATTCCTTCCCCAATGGCCCGGGCGACCGAAACGTAAGATACCGGCGGCGGAAAAATAAAATGTGCCCCCGCCCAATTACGCCGCAAAATAAACGCGGTACGCCCATTAACGGATTGCAAACATAAAATAAAGTGATAAGCATTGGTTAAATTTAAATGACCAATAATCGGGATTATCCGATGACGGTAATCCAATGTACCCGTCACTTGGCCATCATATTGGCCGACACCGGCAGCCAGCCATGTTTTGACGCGCCGCACAGCCTGTGACGGACCTTGAATTCCAGTGTACGGAGGAGGATTACGGCAGCCGGCCAGCGTTAATGTCAGAAACGCGACCAGCAGGGCACCAAATCCGGTGGTACAAGTCGGCCCTCGAAAACCGCAAAAAGAAAAGTTTTTGTTCCGTCGGACCATGGACGCAGTAATTTTCCGTACAATCAAAACTAATTTACAGTCACAACCGCGCACTGGCATTATAACGCTCCTGATCCATGATAATTCAGTATTCCCTCGGCCAAACCCATTTTAGGCGCATAACCGAGAATAGCACGGGATTGGGCGATATCGGCTTCGGTATGATTTTGAAAAAAGGAATAGGGATTATCGATATACTCCGGTTGCAGCTTGGTATGCAGAACACGATTTAACTCCGCAATTACAGAGTTAAAGGATTCCGATACGCCGCTGCCGACATTCAACACATGGCAGCCGTCAACCTCCAGGGCTTTGATATTGGCCTGGATCACATCGTCAATCCAGACAAAATCCCGGCGTTGCTGGCCATCATGAAAAATCCGCGGGCGTTTGCCAGTTTTCATCTGTTGGGCCAGTTGATAGATCATGGAAGCGAATTTACCTTTGTGCGCTTCACCGGGTCCGTAGACATTAAAATAGCGCAAGGCCACAATCGGTAGATGGGAATCCGCATGCCACCGGGCGGCTAAGCGTTCCATGGCGAGTTTAGAATAACCGTACACATTCAACGGCGATGGCGTATCGGCTTCACGCATCGGAGCGGGACGGTTGCCATAAATAGCGGCCGAGGAAGCCCAAATGACGCGGGCTTTCCAAATAGCAGCCCAGGAGAGCACGGTACGGAATCGCTCCAGATTATTTTCCATCATTTTCGTCTGATCGGTGACGGTAGTATCGGTAATTGACGCGGCATGACATATCACATCAAACCGGCCCGGAGGTGGATTTACACAACGATCGGTATAAACATCTCCGGAAAATTTCACCAGGTTTCGGAAGTCTCCGGAGGAAAAATCATCCAGAATCACCGTGTCATATCCATGGGCGGCCAAATACTTCGCCAGATTGGACCCGATGAAGCCGGCTCCGCCTGTAACGAGAATTCTCATGTGGACTCCATATCTTTTAATGCCTCTTACCAGGCACCGAATCATTATCCGCTTATTATCGCGGTTGTTGCTGTGTCATACAATGCAGCGTGCCGAGGCCCCATACTAGATCACGGCAGTATATGGGAATAATACTACGCTCCGGAAAGCATTGTTCTAAAATTTTCAACGCCCGCACATCCGCAGGGTCATTAAAGACCGGAACCAGAACACCGGCATTACAAATGTAGAAATTGGCATAACTGGCCGGCAGACGCTGCTGGTCAAAATAGACCGGTTGGGGCAGCGGCAACTCAACAACATCAAAACTGCGGCCACGGGTATCGCGCAGGGCCTTGAGGAGACGGATGTTTTCCAGCATTCGCCGATGGTTGGCATCGCGTCTGTCGGGTTCCACACAGGCGGTGATGGCCGAGGCGCTGACAAAGCGGGCGGTATCATCAATATGACCGTGTGTATCATCTCCCACAATGCCCTGGCGCAGCCAGAGAATTTTTTCCACGCCCAGATGGTCGCAGAGAATTTCCTCCAAAGCCACGCGGGAAAGGCCCGGATTGCGGCATTGTACCTTAGAAAGCAGACATTCCTCCGTGGTCAGGAGACAGCCGGAACCATTCACATCAATACTGCCTCCTTCCAGCACGATACGGATGGTTTTTCCATTTCGAATTGCCGCCATGGGATGAAGCAATTCTAAATCCAGAGTTTTAGCGGCATAGGCCGGGAGCCGCGCATCACAATGATAATTTTCATACTTGGCCCAGGCGTTAAATAACCAGCCCAGTACCAGCAAATCGCGTGGACCGCCCCCGATTTTTTTTACGAATATTGGTCCGGAATCGCGGGTCCATATACGATCTGTTTTCAGCACATGAAACCGTACCGCGGAGAGCTTGACCCCCGCGCGATCCAGCTTATCGCGCACCACAGGTATAGTACTGGAGGATTGCACGATCAGATGCACAGTTTCCGCTGTCGCGATGTGCCGAATTATATCCGCGATAATCCATGGAATCGGCGCATATTTTCCCGGCCAATCTTCTTTATTATGTGGCCAGGCCAACCAGGTGGCCGCATGCGGTTCCCATTCGGCGGGCATCCGAAAACCATTCCGGCCGGGGATCGCCGGGGCCATGGGATCAGAGGTTTTACTAATTTTTTGGAGTTCAGACATAGACGGTTCCGGAAGGCACACATATTTCAAGGCCGGGTATGATCAGGAAAATCGCCGGGTAATATCCCCATAGGCATCGATCCGGCGGTCACGGAAAAACGGCCAGTTGCGGCGGACAGTTTCCTGGAGTTTTGGATCCACCTCGGCAATAAGAATATCCTCCTGATCGACCGAGCCACGCTGTAACCAGCGGCCAAATGGATCGCAGATCAGAGAACTGCCAAAAAATTCCAGCCCCCCACCGTCAGGTCCTTCATGCCCCACGCGATTAGGCGCCGCCACGTATAGTCCATTGGCAATGGCATGAGCGCGTTGAATCGTTTGCCAGGCATCCACCTGGGCGGCGCCGAATTCGGCTTTTTCCCTCGGATGCCAACCGATGGCGGTGGGATAAAACAGTACACGGACATCTTGCAAGGCGGTGAGACGGGCGGCTTCGGGAAACCACTGGTCCCAGCAGATCAGCACTCCAATGCGGCCAAAGCGGGTTTGGAAAGATTTAAACCCCAGGTCGCCGGGAGCAAAATAATATTTTTCATAAAAAAGCGGATCATCGGGAATGTGCATTTTACGGTAGGTACCCAGCAATGTTCCATCCGCATCAATAACGGCGGCGGTGTTGTGATAAAGCCCGACGGTGCGGCGTTCAAAGAGCGAAATGACCAAAGCCACTTCCAATTCCGCTGCCAGTTTACTGAACATTTCGGTGCTTGGACCGGGAATGGGTTCGGCAAGGTCGAAAAGATCAGGGGATTCCGTCTGACAGAAATACTCTGAAGTAAAAAGTTCCTGCGTACAAATAACCTTCGCCCCCCGGCGCGCTGCTTCCCGTATCTGCCGCTCGGCGCGCTGCCGATTTACCGCCGAATCTTTTACGCAGCGCATCTGCATAATTCCGATGGAAAATGTATCATCCGCCGACATTATCGCTCCTTGACGCATTGTAACCCCGCCCGGCACATATATAGCCGCTTACCGCGGGTCCATTAAGTTTCCTGATTATACGCCATGCGTCAACCGCGGTAGAATGTTATAGAGTATGAATCCGGGAATCCGCCTGATCAATGGTCATGCACTTTGGCCATTACACGGACTGATTTCCGGCCGGCCGTGCTCCAGCCTTGCTGTCGGGCCGAAACGATCAGCGGCCGGGATAAAGACCGGCGTTAGTCGATTAAAGGGGCAACGTAACGCCGGGCATCACCTTAATGGAAATAGAACCGCACCGTGCGAGTTCTGGAGCATCATGGCATGATTCGAGTTTGGGTAAGTAAACCGGGTTTATCGCGTAGGTTCGCCACCCGGTCGTGGGCTGGGTGTGCGGCACTGGCAACAATATGTCTTGTATGGCCACAGATCACCATAGCCGCACCCAACTCGTCCACTTTTGTAGCCGGGCAAGCCAGCCCTTTACGCCACGAAATTACTTTGCAGGTACGGCAGAGTGTGTCGCGGGGCCTGCGTTGGCTGGCAAGCCAGCAGGCCGCGAATGGTTCATTGGCGCCAGGTCCAATGGCTATTACAGCGCTGGGAGGCTTGGCTTTTATTGCCGGCGGTAACCTGCCGGGACAGGGACCTTATGCCCACAATGTCTCCCAAGCCCTGCGTTATGTTCTTAATCATTGCCAGCGTTCCGGACTGATTGTGGATTCCACGGACGCGGATCCCATGTATTCACAGGGATTTGCGACGCTATTTCTCGCCGAGATTTATGGGGAATCCCGTGCTGCGGACCTGCATGAAAAATTGCAGCGCGCCGTTCGCCTTATCATTAACGCTCAAAACGCCCAGGGGGGCTGGCGCTATCAACCCGTACCGATGGATGCGGATATATCGGTGACAATATGCCAGGTTATGGCGTTAAGGGCCGCCCGTGAAGCCGGAATTGATGTTCCCAAACGGGTTATAACCAAGGCTATCGGTTTTGTGCATCGTCTGCAGGATGCCGATGGCGGATTCAGTTATATGCTCAATATGCCGGGGTCGGCTTTTCCGCGCTCCGCCGCTGGAGTGGCGGCACTTTTATATGCGGGTATTTATCAAGGTTCCGCTATCGGCAACGGGATACATTATCTGATGCGTTGCCTGCCCGGCACACCGGCGAACAATCAGGGGAATTATTTCTACGGTAACTATTATGCCACACAGGCAATGTTTTTAGCGGGTGGAAAATACTGGGCCCGATGGTGGCCGGCAATGCGCCGCAATCTGATACAGCGGCAGCAAAGCGCTGGCAACTGGATCGGTGGCGCGGGGCAAAGTTATGCCACCGCAATGGCGTTAATTATTTTGCAGATTCCTGACCGGTATCTACCGATATTACAGAAATAACCGGAGTTAAAGGTGAAAGCATTGCCAAGCATCCTGATGTCCGTAGCCATGGCGACAGTATTGATGCTCTGCGGCCTCAGCAGCCAGGGGGCAATACCGGAAAAAGGCTTAACCGTGGTCACGACGGCCATACCCCATTGGCGTGTGCGCCTGGCGACCATGGCCCGTAATGGCTATATCGCGGTACTTCCTGCTGCAACGATACAGGCCTGGCGGCAACCGGGTGACATTACATTGCTTTCCGACGGCCACACACTGCATTTATCTACCGTTCAAATAGTTTCATTACGCCGCAACTTCAAAAGCGCGGCCATGGCGGCACCCGCTATGTCTCCCTGGTGGCTGTACCTGCGTACCGGAGATGCTTTGCCCGGCAGGCCGGCCTTGTCAAAAAGTGGAAAACTTCTCTTTTTTTCCGCCGTGTTTGGTGCCATTCATATTCCATGGAATCAGGTCGCAGTATTGTCCCGACAACGAGCGATCAAAACAGGCAACGGTTCAATCCATGATCATCTTCGGTTTCGCAATGGCGACAATCTTGTCGGTACGATGCTGCAATTTTCGCCGCAAAAAGTCCTGTGGAAAAGCACGTTAGGAACCATCAGCATACCACTGGCGCGAATTGCCGAGATTCGATTGGCGCCAACGCTGCCACCTCCCATTCCGCGCGGCCCGCAGATTCGCATTACATGCCGGGATGGGACGGTGCTGACCGCAACCCAAATAGTCTGGCATGGCGCACGCCTTCGACTTCAACCGGTAGCGATGGAGGCCGTAACATCTGGCGTTGACGATGTATCCACTATTGATATTCTTGGCGGGCAGCTTATCTGGCTGACCGCTTTGACTCCAAAGCACTATGAGCAAATACCGTATACTGGTGAAGCTTGGCCGTTGGAAAAAGATAAAAACTGCATCGGTCAACCCCTGCGGGCGGATGGGCGGGTATTCCATCATGGTCTGGGCCTTCAGGTGGCGGCCAAATTATCGTATACGTTGGCGGGCCGTTATTCGCACCTGACCTTTATACCCGCCATGGATCACTCGGCGCGGCCCTGGGGCACGGCCACGATCCGTGTGCTGGCGGATGGGCGGCAGCTGTTTATTTCCAAACTGCTCAAACCGGGAGCGGCCTTGCACCCTGTAAACTTGAATATCGCAGGCGTGCGCCGCCTGGAATTCGAAGTTGACGGCGGTACGCGATTTGGCGTGCGCGGGCGCGTGGATTTACTGGATGCGGCATTATTAAAATAGTGTCAGGTTGTGATCCGAAATGGATAACAGGAACATAATCCATGGATAAATCTCCAACTGTATATGAAGCGCGTTGTGTGTGCGGTCATGTGCTGGAAATACCGGCCCAGCGTCTTGGCCGCCACTGGATCTGTCCGATGTGTAACCGCACCCTGATACCGGTTGCGGCCACACCGGCTGCGGATATTCCAGTTCAAACCGTACCGCCCGCTACCGACGCGCTGCGACCATGCCCGGTGTGCGGGGAAATGATACTCAAAGCGGCCCACAAATGCCGCTATTGCGGGGAATTCATTGACACTCCCAGGCCGAAAACGACTACTGAAACCTCTACCGTCACACCGGCTTCATCAGAGCCGGCCAGGACCGATCCGGTATTTGATGTAGCGGTATCGCAATGGGATAACTTCTGGCGTTATCTGACCTGCCTGGTCATCCTTGTGATTACCGCGGGCACATACAAACTGCCACCGCTGCGGTCTTATGCGGGAATAATATTTTCGGTCGTATTGACGGTGGATGTGTTGGCAGCCTTTCTCATTTATTTTGGTTCCCGCAACCGCCGTTGCCTTATTGACATGGATCGAGTGGA
Source organism: Planctomycetota bacterium (assembly GCA_021803885.1). Next base: position 6,050 of record JAJZKY010000032.1, on the reverse strand, counting down.
AACCCAAAGCGGCATATTCACGAAACAAATAGACTGGATTTCCATCAGCAGCGTCCTGGATATACAACTGCGGCAAGGGGTTTGGCAACGCCTGTTGGGCATCGGCACTATTGAAATTCGCAGCAACGACCAGGAAACACCGTTACTGGAAATTCATCAGATTCCCCAGGCCCGGAAAGTTTTTGAATATCTGCAAAGACAGATCAGCCGTCGTCACCAGCAGGGTGTCGCACGATTAATCTGATATTGCGTACCAATATGGGGCAACCGTTCACGCTAAGAGTTTGCCGCCTCCGGTACCACAACTGCGAGTTGCCATCACGCCCATGCGAGTAAAGTAAAAGCGGTGTCCCGGCACATAACTGAGATTTAAGATTTAAGATTTAACGTATGCTCCAGTTAATTCTGATGCTTCGCATGGCGTTATCAGGCTGTAAAATCAATGTGTTTTGCGCCTTGTCGGCAGCTTCTTTCTCGTGGCTGATTTTACGCCTCGGTGCCGTAGAGCTGCCAATAAGACGACTTTTGCCTTTTCTAAAAACCTTTGTACCGACGTCCGCGGCTGGCCTTGAATCCGCAATTCCGTCATGCAGAGCGTTTTGAGTTCCTCTATCCCTTCCGGCACTGTGGCATCCATGTCCTGCCACCGCCGGGCTAATTCCTGCACGATCTGGATGATTTTTATCTCGGACGAAGACTTAACTCGACTTTTGCCATTTTTATGGCATATTTTTTTGGTGGAAGACTTTAAAAAGATCGCACTTCCCCGTATCTTTGCTGGTAGTGATAACCATGCGAACCGGAAAGCAGTCCGATATGTTCCGTATGCCCAAAGCGGCGGAGCCGCTGATATCGGGGTTCTCTGTAGCCTTCACCCGCCCAACTTTCAACCGTTTCGTGGTATTGATGCTCGACGCGATCGTGTCGTTGTGATACCGCACGGTGACCGGTATGTTGCGTGCCATCGGACCGTTGGCCGTGGGACATTGGAGCGATTTTCATCGTGTGCTATGCCGCCGGGTGTGGTCCATGCAGCCATTGGCCAAAGTATTGGCACGTCTCATAGTGGACTTGATTCCCCCGCATCAACCCGTGGTCTGTGCGGTGGACGACACGAATCCACAGCACAAAGGCAAACGGGTGTATGGCAAAGGGCGGCATCACGACGCCTGCCGCTCCACGCACAGCCATACCGTCTGGGTATGGGGACACAAATGGGTCGTGTTGGCGATCCAAGTGCAGTTTCCGTTCGCCCCTCGGCCCTGGGCGCTGCCAGTGCTTTGCGCCCTGTATCGTCCGGAAGAGTTGAACGCGTCCGAGGGACGACGGCATAAGACCCTGATTGATTTGGCGCGTCAACTCATGGCGGTACTGATTCATTGGTTTCCGGATCGACCGTTCATTCTGGTGGGCGATGGCGGCTATGCCAGCCATGACTTGGCACGCTTTTGTCATCGGCATCGACAACATGTGACCTTGATCAGCCGGTTCAATCCGCAAGCCCATCTATGTGCTGCGCCGCCCGTGCAACGCTCCTCGGTCGGACGCCCCCGCTGCCGGGGACGCAAACTGGCTACACCCAAGGCCGTGGTGGCCAAAGCCAGGCGGCGACGCTATACGGTGAACTGGTATGGGGGCCGGACTCGGCGGGTCGAATTGGTCGATGGCGTAGGGCATTGGTACAGAAGCGGCCAAGGACTGGTGCCCTTGAAGTGGATATTCGTACACGATGTGGAAGGAACACATCGGGACGAATACTTTTATTGTACGGATTCAACGCTGCGCCCCGATCAAATCGTCAGCTTGTTCACCACACGTTGGGGTATAGAAGTTACCTTCCAGGAGGTCCGCACCCACCTGGGGTTCAATACGCCACGGAACTGGTCGGCCAAAAGTGTGCTGCGAACGGCACCGTGTCTATTAGGGTTGTTCAGTGTGGTATGCCTGATGTTCGAGCGATGGACCCGTCAAAGCCGCCCTGTGATCAAATCCAACCCATGGTATCAGAAGAAGGAGATCACCTTCAGTGATGCGATCACGGCGGTACGCCGATTATGCTGGCAGGAGATTTTTAAACACCCGCCATTTGCCACAGGTGTTGATAAATTACCGCGGCTTTTTCGCTTTACCCTGCTGGATTACCTCAGCCGTGCCACTTGAGTACCAATAAATGGCAAAAGTCGAGCTAAGCAATTCATTGGTTTTCGATTCAATCTCCGCAGGGGTTATCCCATATTCGCAATGTTCATAATCCGATACCGGCTTTGCGGTAAGAGAAGGCGTCAGTACCAACACCATGAGCCACAACAGCATAATAACCATGGCCCCATTTATTCCACGGATGAAATTGACGTCGGTGCTGGTGAAAATTTTGAATGGAAAGTTTTTTTACATGATAAGGGAAGATTCATTTTATTCCTTTCAGAATATCAATTTTGCGCTTGCGGTGTTCTTAACGCAGTGCGGGTTTTTGGCCAGGGATCGACATTAGTCAGCAGTGTAATACGCACCGGTCGTCCTTTGGCCAGCTTCAAGCCGGCAAACCAATCCCAAATATAGTAATGAACATGGTGAACATCAAAATAGTGCATGGCTCGTCGGTCCGCCAAAATGCAATAACGGTTCGGAATGGAGTGCCCGGCCAAAGTGGTACTAGGAAACCTTACTGTGTGCAGGACGGCTTGTGGACTGGAAAATAAGCGCACATGTCCGCGCGCATAAAACACTAAACTTGGCTCTATATAACCCACCGCACCGAGTTTAAAACCCTCTGCCCGTAACCGCCGCATTTGTTGCCCGGCCTCCCGGCTTAACTGCAGGGCTTTGAGGCTTGGTAATGTCGATACATCCGCAATCATTAAAGTCAGACCAAAACACAACACGGTTACATAAGGCCAGGCTGGGCGGTTCCACGCGATGGCCCCCGCAGCGCCGGTGGCCATCAGTGCTGCTGCCAGTGGAATCAGATGATAAAATTGATAGGGATGATGTGGCACAAACAGCATCCAGCCCCCGCCGAAGGCTCCCAAACCCATACCAAGCCAAATGGCCATCCACACCCAGCGTGCGCCGGCAAACCACTTGGGAGCCAGTACATCCGTCATCCGGTGCCAGCTTTGTACCAGCGTATCAGCACACAGAATCGCCAGGGGAATAAACAACGGCAGCACATACTCCACCATCTTGGTGACGATGCACTCAAAAATCAGCCAGGACGGAATGATCCACGCCAGCAGAAATTGATATGGCGAGGGATCAATGGACAACACCAACTTACCGCGCACGCGCCGAAGGGCATGGTACGCCGCGGGCACCAGCAAGACACTCCAGGGCCAAAAGATGGCCCAGATCACCAGGAGATAAAATCCTGGTGGTTCCCCATGCCCCTGCAATCCTCTGGAAGTACGTTGGATTACATTTTGATTGATCATTTCTTCGATGAGTTTGCCGTTGGTAGCTTGCCAAGCCGCGAGAAACCAGGGCAATACTAACAGAACCAACAAGCCCAGCCCAAGCAATGGACGCAACCGCCGCCACCAATTCCAGTTGCCTTTGCGGATTATCCCATATACTAATTCCGGAAAATGAACCATGCGGCCCCCACCAGGGCTTTTCCACCAGTCGCGCCATACCGCGCCCGCCGCACCGGTAGTCATGGAAAGAGCCAGCATGGTGGCAAATACAAATATGGGCGTCACGCCCTTAGTCATAATCCCCGCCGCCATGGATGCCCAGAACACCAGCACCACCCACAACGATACGTGCCCGCGCGTAGAGACATAGGATTCGTTGAGTATGTCGCCATTGCTTAAATCCAGAATCTGATCTACTCGCGGTCGCAGCCTGGGCACACCGTCATTTATCCCTTGCGAATCCCACGCTTCCCACACACAGTCCATACACACCGTGGTGAAAAAAATCATCACCGAATCCGCCGTCGCCAGGCGGGTTTCGACAAAATACAGCGCCGCCACCGATAACATCAGCGCCGCCAACATCCCCGTCGCCCGACCAAAGCGCCGCCCGGTCATTCCATACACCACCAGCAGCGTCAACGTGCCGAATAGTACACTGGGCAGTCGCGCCGCCATCCCGCTGACGCCGAAAATTTTATAACTTATATCCATGAGCCAATAAATAACCGGCGGCTTATCCGGGCGCAATACGCCATCGAAGCGCGGCACTATCAGATTGCCACTGGTGAGCATCTCCCGTGCAGCTTCTGCAAACCGTGGTTCATCACGATCAAACAATGGGATACGTGCCAGTCCTGGAAGATATAATGCACCCGCCAGCAGTACAATCAATAATGCGTCTTCCCAACTCCACCAGCGTTTGGTCACTTTTTTTCTGGTATTTTCCGCCGCCATTCAACTATCCCAAACATCATCTTCCTGAAACTATACGTTACTAACGCCTCCCCGGCTAGTGCTCTGTTACACCTATAAATTTGCTTTGACGGGCAGGCCAAGGGGACTTGGGTGCGAAGCGAGGAGGAAGGTAAATTGATGAATACACCGACGAAACGCGACAAAGCCCACAGAACCTTGGCCCCCGCCCACTGGGTTATCCCCGGAAACGGGCCATCTGCGGCGTTGTAGCGGTTCAAGGGGGCTATGGCCCCGGTTTTCGCCGCTCTTTCCTTGCATGTGGCCCGTTTCCGGTCAATCAAAACTTATTGTAATCGTTCACGAAGGGGCGACTGGGCAGGCTGGCAGCCTGCACCACAAGGGATTCCCACCCTTTGGACTATGTCAAAACCGCGGTAATTCTGGCCCGTCGACATGACCGTGAACGATTACAACTTATTTATAGGCGTGACAGAACATTTGTGTTGCCACGGGCCAGTCCGGGTATTAGCCGTCAGTGCGATGAGCTTGAAAGGCCTCGTAGTGGCGGCAAATGAATTGATCTGATTGTGGGAAAAAAGTCGGTGCAATCCGAATTGTTCCCAGGCATTTCACTGTTTCGGCCGCCTATCCATTATAATGTATATCTGGAACGAGCTGGCGGAGAAATTTCGTCGGGAATACGGGTAGGGTACATGCGTTTAGATTCTTTTCAACACATGCGGTTGGATCAGCGAATGAAGCTGGCTCCACGAATGATTCAATCCATGGAAATCCTCCAGCTGGGCACCATGGCTTTGGAAGAACGCATTGACGAGGAATTGGCCGCCAACCCGGTACTCGAAAGAGAAGAAGATTCTATTGCACAGGGTCCAGATTTAACTCCCGTGGCTGGAATGCCACCTGAAGTGGTAAACCCAGCCCAATCTGAAAATACGGTGGCCGCCGCGACACCGGAAGCTGAACAAAAGGTCAATTCTTTTGATGATTATATATCCGGCGCACGCAGTTCCTCCTACCAGGCCGGAGACCGGGACCCCAAAATGGAGGCGATGGCGAATACCGCCGCACGAGGAATTTCCCTGCAGGAAGAACTGCACCAGCAGTGGAGTCTCATTGATGATTTGGACCCCGCCATCGCGCGTGGTGGCAGAGTATTAATTGATTGGGTTGATGCGGATGGTTATCTGCGGGATAGTCTTGATACCATCTGCCGGGAACTTCCCCCGGGCGTACGGCGGGAGTATCTGGAACGCGCCTTACCGGTTGTCCAGCAACGTTTGGAACCAGCCGGAGTGGGCGCACGCAATTTAAAAGAATCGTTGTTACTGCAAATTGACGCCATCAGTCGGGATCAACATTTGGATCTGTCCGCCGCCCGGAAGCTCATTACTGATTATCTGCAGGATTTGGAACTTAACCGTCTGCCGCAAATTGCCGCGAAAAGCGGATTAACCCTGGATCAGATCAACGAAGCCAGATCATTTATGGCCCGGCACCTGCACCCGCGCCCCGGCCGCCTTCTGGCGGACCGTCAGGTGCCCATGGTTACACCGGATGCGATTATTGAACCTGATGAGCAAACCGGGGAATACCGCATTCGGCTGACCGATGATCGCCTGCCGCGTTTATGTATTAATTCCATGTACAGTCGCATGGCCCGTACCCGCACTGTTGATACCGGCACACGCCATTTAGACT
>JAJZKY010000747.1 GCA_021803885.1 Planctomycetota bacterium | reverse complement strand
GACGGGGCATCCACGACGGTGCCCACCTGCCCGCGCCGCAAGCCTTCCTCGGGACAATCCTTAACCAGGGCGACGACATCAAGCGTTTTCATATCCATCTCGCAGTGCCAGCTTCCAGGAGCGAAACAAAAAGGCAGGCGCGCCCATATTACGCATCCCCAGCCTCGCCTGCAGGCAAGACTTGCGAATTCGGTTCACTCTTCGCCATCTTCCCTGATAGAATTTATAGCATAGCTGAACAATGCCCCAACAATCTCAAGCCCTTACCTCGCTTCGCCGTATTCCGTATCCAGATTCACCAAGCACCTATTCCATGCCGAGTATAGGGTATCTCGCAATTATTCTGGCATATTTTGCTGCGGGTCGTCACGCAAACTCAGGTAATCAAGCCGCCATTGTTTCAGCTCGAGGGACTGTTTGTAGGTTAATGCCTCATCGGAGATTGCGCGGCAAGAGCGAAAATCTATGGCATGCGTATTGGGATTGCTGCCATTATCCAGTCTTTGTAGAAACGTCTCTTCGATGGCTCTGGCTGCTTCCTCGGCCTGCGCCAGTCCATTTACATGATATGCATCATAAACAAGGACGATATCGAGCTCATAGACGAGCGATTCCGCCGTTCCTGACTCCGTCACGTCGAAATAGACGGCCCGCACGAGAGCACCCAGGGGCTCCACAGTATTCGCAAGCGTTCTATCGAGCCTTGCATTCCGGAGGCAGGCTTCGAAAGCATCCGGAAAGGCCGCGCGTCGATAGCGCGAAGCAAGCCAGCGCTGCAGTATTGAGAGGTTGTCCGCATCGAGAGACCAAGTCGCATTGGGCGCATAATCTGCAAGGTCCTTCTTGCCGAGCTGCTTTTTGTTTCGCGCTTGTAATTCGACAGAGACTGCGCCACCGCCCAAACAAAATCCGAGATGGAGCGTGCGCGGTGACTTCCCGTGCGTAAAGTTCCCGTTAGTGGCTCCGATACGGCGCCCAACTATGACCTCAACATACGGCTCTCTATTATTGACCAAGTCGCAATCGTGCGTAATGACAACCGCAACCACACCAAACTCTGCTTTACTGTCACTCGCGAGATTTAAGGCGCCGACCGCTTCATCTGGTAACACTTGTCCCTGACACCAGGAAGATGAGCGGACTTCATTCGGCATGGGCTACCCGTCACAGCTCTTCACGTAGATGCGGTACGCCCGAGTCTGTCAAGTCCACAGGCGCCCTTGAGCGATTCGCCAGCTGGCGCGCCAGGGTCTCCCGCTGCCGAAGTTCTTGCTGGAAAAGGGTAATCAGCTCGGCTGTCGCACCTTCCAGAGACTCACCTGCCCGTACCCTATCGAACAGCGTGCGACCATCTGAAAGAGACTGCTTGAGCGCACGTCGGGAAACGCGAAAGTCGGCAGCCTCCAGTGCGCCTGCCGCGTCAAGAAGCGCCGTCATGCGCGCCTGATGCCCCTCCCGTGGCTGCTGTTCGCCACCCAGCCAATCATAAATGGTCTGACGGGTCACACCAAAAAGCGCGGCCAAATCCGACACTGATGCCCCGAAGAGGGCTCTCACCTGTTTGAGGTCGGCCGCGGCAGTGCGCATGGGGTATGCGTGAACCCGCTCATGAACCTCGACGTTCGCCACGGGGTAACCCAAAATCTGGCGACGCTGGATAAACTGCCAGTTGCACTGTCCACCCGTCCCAACGGCGAAATCAAACAGTAGAGCGACACCTGAGCGCCACACTGAACTGGCCCGCCCATACTCTGCCTGAAAACCTGCACTATCATCGTATAGGGAAAATTCTTGACTCGGATACGGCAACGAAGTCACGGCGTTCATAGACCTCTCTCCGGAATTCTACAACAGACCCCAGACCTGCCGAGCTTGGTCTGTCACGAGCGTCTGGAACATGCCTTTCGCTGTGCTATGAAGGGCGTCCAGCTGTGAAGTAACCCCTGATACCGCAAACGCTAGGCGCTGTTCGACGGCCGCGTCGATATCCAAAATAGCATGACGACCCTTGAGTTCCATGAATCGCTCCGCGACCTTCAGCTGCGTATTGGCTAGGTCCGGCGGAAAACCGACGGCCCCATCATGGATGAGGGTGCGCGCGACCACAGCATGGCCCGCCTCGTTCTGACACCGCGTCTCCGAAAAAGCATGCGCCAAGGACCCCACAAACTTCTCGGACAAACCTTGAATCTCGGGTATAAGATAATATCCCAGCGTTTCTTCGGCGCCCGGATACACGGCGTTCAAATAACGGATTCCCGCTCGCTCGCTAAAGCTCAATCCGACCTTATCGTGCACGGCGGTGAGACCTCTGCGCAACGCCTCGGAAAACGCGGGAAACCCCTGGTAGTTAGTGGTTTGGAACGCGAGTGAGGCAGCATCGAGAATAAAACCCGCTGTTTTGTCCATGTTACCGAACAGGTATCGCGTTTGGGACGTCTTCTGCGGGGCGGTGACTCCTTGCGGCCCACCGGGTGCGACGACCAGCGTCATCGTCTGTTGGCGTTGAAAATCAGGATATTCGCGGCGCAACAATTCCTGGATATCGTCAATATAAGCTTCGAGACTCAAGATGGGGTTAAACCGCACTTGAGCCAACACAAAATAAACGGGCGCGCTCCCCCGTGTCTGCCCCATGAACGTCGCCTCCCGCCTGTCGACCATGCTAAAGTATACACTTAGGTAGACACTTACGCCACGCCCCATGCGGCCCAGCTGCGCCAGTACGCACCAAGGCAGATACCTCGCGGCAAGCGCCCTTAAAGGCCACGATACCGGAAGTATGTCCATGGTTTTTCATGGCGCAGCCGATTGCGGCCGAACCTGGCTCGTGCACAGCAATCAGGGCCGAGGTCTTATCCGCTCAATGGGAAGGTGAATTCACCCTTGCGTTTGCCCGCTCCCGAAACGCCGCATACACGGCGCGCGCCAACAGCCCTTGCATGGCGGTAAAGGTCCGCTCGTCTTTCAGCATCTGCTCGGCGATGCGGTTGTGGCCCTCCTGGCCGTCCAGGATGATGTCGGTGAGGATGGTCTTGAAGTCGCCCAGGGCGAACTGCTCCTCGTTGTTGGTGGCCGCTTGGGCTGCGAGCGTTTTGTTCTCCAGGAGCTTGCCTTGGATGGTCGTGACATAGCCCACCATATCGGCCTCGCTCAAGTCAC
>JAJZKY010000746.1 GCA_021803885.1 Planctomycetota bacterium | reverse complement strand
CTTCAATGCGATCCGCGGAGATTTTACGAAGTATCTCTATACCCATGGATTGAGTGTGGAAACCGCAGAAGCGCTTGCCGAGTACATGCACAAACTCATGCGCGAAGAACTTGGTATTAGCGGAGAAGATTCAACTGATGTGCGCGATTTGTTTCATCAAAAATATCGAGGCTCGCGATATTCCTTCGGATATCCCGCATGCCCGAATTTAGAGGACCAAACGAAGATCTTCAAATTATTGCAGCCGGAAAAAAACATCGGCGTACGACTCACAGAAAGCTATCACCTGGAGCCGGAACAGAGCACGGACGCCATTATCGTGCATCACCCGCAGGCCAAGTATTTCGTGGTCTAGAAGGGGCCGTCGCGAAGGCGAAAATGTGCTGGAAAAAATTGGTTGCCTTAGCAACCAGTTTTGCACATTTAGTTGCTAAGGCAACTATTATCCGGCGGCGAGAAGTAGTTGTTGCAACGGATATTGGCACATTCATTGATGCCGCACACGGATACTGGAAGTAGAGTTCTCTCCAAGGAGTGTCCGTGTCCATCCAAACTATATTTCTTGCTCGCGCCTATCGGGCCGCGCTGGCCGCCCACCATATTTTTCCCGCATATGCCGCTTGCGAAGCCGCTTTGGAGTCCGGCTGGGGCCGATCCCAACTTGCAGCGGAGGCGAACAACCTCTTCGGCCAGAAGCAAAGTCATCCGCCGTTGACAGGGACGGAAACCGTCAGCATGCCAACCCGGGAATACCTGCACGATCACTGGATGACGGTTTCGGCCAACTGGGCGAAGTTTTCCGACTGGAGCGAGTGTTTTCGTGCGCGCATGGCGCTACTGGAACGCCTGGCCCGCGCCTATCCGCATTATGGAGCGGCGCTGAAAGCGGCCACCGGCGAGCAATATGTGACTGCGGTATCACTGAGTTGGTCGACCGATCCGGAGCGGGCGGGCAAGGTGCTGGCGGTCTATGACGCACACGCGGCTGCCTTCACCGATACACAACGAGCGGCATAGGTTGCTTACCCCTTGTTGTTGCTCCTGACCGCCAAGATCCCAGGTCTCAAAGTCGAGACCTGGGGCACCCGGCCGCGGCTACCTCAGAACGACTCTCCTATTTGATTTGCATTCCCGGCTGGACGTTGGGCCGGAGGCATCCAACATTGGGTATTCTTATTTCTAAGAAAGTAGAGGAAGAAGATGCCGACGCAAATTCATTTTGGGACCTCGGGCTGGCGCGCGATCGTTGCCGACGAGTTCACGATGCCGAACATCCGGCGAGCAGTTGTGGGGATTGCCAGGTACGTGTCGAAGCAGCCAGGAGAGCATCGCATCCTGGTGGGCCGCGACCCGCGGTTTATGGGAGAGATGTTCGTCGCGGAGGCCGCGCGACTGTTGGCGGAGCAGGGCGTCGTTCCTGAGGTAATCGCAGAGGCCGCGCCGACACCGGCGATTGCGTATGCTGTGCGCCAACGAAAGACCAGCGGGGCGATCAACTTTACGGCGTCGCACAACCCGCCGGAATATAACGGGATCAAATTTTCCACGCCCGACGGCGCGCCGGCGTTGCCGGAGGTGACGAAGCAGATTGAGGCGGAGATCGCCGCGCTGGGAGACGCCCAGATTCCTGCCGGCACCGCCAAAGAAAAATTTGAGACTGTGGATGTGAAGCCGGACTACCTGAAGCGGCTGGCGGAGTTGATCGACATCCCGGCAATTGCAAAGGCGAAGCTGCGAATTGTTGTCGATCCATTTTGGGGAGCGGGGCGCGGCTATGCGCAGCAAATCCTGACGGAGAAGGGGGTTTCCGCCGTCAGCGTACACGACTACCGCGACGTATTGTTCGGCGGACATGCTCCGGAGCCGGACGATCCTTTGCTGGGCGATTGCAAGGCCAAGATGCGCGAGACGGATGCGCATCTGGGGATTGCCACGGATGGCGATGCGGATCGTTTTGGGATTGTCGATCGGGACGGCACATTTATCCAGCCGAATTACATCATCGCGCTGCTGTTCGATTACCTGGTAGAGACGCGTGGTTGGCGGAACGGGGTGGCGAAGAGCGTGGCGACGACAAACTGCATCAATGCGTTGGCGGAGCAATACAAGATTCCTCTATACGAAACGCCTGTGGGCTTCAAATACATTGGCGAGCTGATCGATCAGGACAAGATTGCAATCGGCGGGGAAGAGAGCGCCGGCCTGACGATCCGCGGACATGTTCCGGAAAAGGACGGTATTCTGGCTGGACTGCTGGTAGCGGAGATGGTGGCTGTCCGCGGGAAGACCCTGGGCGAGCAGTTGCAGACCCTTTTTGGCAAAGTGGGTTCCTATTATCCGGTTCGAGAGAATTTCCACTTGACGCAACAGGCCAAAGACAACTTCACTAAGAAGTTGAAGACCGAGCCGCGCGAACTTGCCGGCCGCAAAGTTTCCGCTATCGTTCGTACGGATGGTTTGAAGCTGGTTTTCGACGATGGTTCGTGGGTTTGCTATCGTCTGTCTGGCACGGAGCCTGTGGTGCGAGCCTATACAGAGGCTCGCTCCAAGGAAGATTCGGCGAAGTTGACCGCAGCGGCAAAACAGTGGGTGTTGGAATAAGTACGATGGCGGATGAGGCGCGAATCGTGAGTATGCGTAGATGAATGGCGGGGCACACAAGAAATTGCAACGGCAGTTGATCGCGCACGATGCGCAGCCGCAAAAGTCCACGGCAGCCAAGCAGGGCAGCCGAATCGCATGGCTGTCGGCGAGCGCTCTGGGCATGCGCCGCAAGGCGGCCACGGTATTGTTTGTGGCGCTGTCTGTATTTCTGGGCTTCTATGCGATCTTTGGCCACGATGGGCTGGTGGCTTACCAGCAGAAGCAGCACGAATCGCAGCGGCTTCAACAGCAGATTCTGGATCTGCAAAAGCAGAACGAGCAACTGGCGCTGCATGACCAACGCTTGAAATCCGACCGCGACACCATTGAGTATGAGGCCCGAGAGCAGATGCACTATACCCGCCCGGGAGAAGTGATCTACACCCTGCCGCAAGCGCCAGCGACGACCCCTCAGCACAAGTGAGAAAATTGCTCCGAATGCTTCATCGTGTTCAAACTTATACGTCGTAATTTTTTTACTCCAGAACTCTGACCGCGCGATCTTGCATCGGATGGACAGACGCCGT
>JAJZKY010000745.1 GCA_021803885.1 Planctomycetota bacterium | reverse complement strand
GTCGTAAGACTCGATTGCCTGGGCAGCAACCAAACTGAGTTCGAGGTCAGGCTCGGTTCAAGCAACGTCAGCCAACGCCTGCCCTTCGATCATGTCTTCAAACCGGAGGAGCACATGCCCGAATCGCCCTTTTAACGCCGCTTGACCACGCCAACACGGAACAACAAATCACATGCCTTCAGGTGGGGCCAATTCAGACCATCAAAAGGGGCCAAATCAAGTTGACGAAACCACGTGTGGTAGTGTCGTCCGGTGACCGGGCTGGTGAAGACCAGCTCTGACCCCATAAATGGGGTTTTTCCCGCCGCCAGAGCCTTCCAGTTTTCCTCTTCGGACTTGTATTTCCAGCCCAAGAGGATCGCCGCGAAATCGAGATCGAGAGGAAGATCGTCCTCCGAGTATTCCGTCTTTACGATCTTCACACGACCGTGGACGACTGCCCGGACGACTCTCATGCTCAGGTTCTCGAAGTCGATGTCCCGCCATTCGAGCGCCAGTACCTCCTCGGCCCTGAGGCCGGCGCACTGCGCCACTACCACCATCGTGCGGTAGGGCTGCGGCAGCAGTTCGAGGATTTGGTAAAACTGCTCGACGGTGAGGACGATTGGCTTCTTCTGGCGTTTACTGATCCCTTTGATCTCTACCAGTTGCATCGGATTCCGCTGCCACTCGACCATCTCCCACAGCATGGCTTTCTCATACAACCGGTGCATCAGGGCCTTGACGTGTCCTTTGGTCTTCGGGGCGGCGTCCATCTTCTTCAGCCATTCCTGGATCTGAACCGGTTTGATCCGAGTGATGCGGGTGCTACCCCACTTCGCGCGAATCTGCTTGATAACGCTCAGACATGAGCTTGCAGTTGAGTAGCTCAGTTCCCCTACGAGGCCGCTTCGATCACCAGGACGAAGCTCCTTGATTTCAAGCAGCTTCTCTTCCTCGACAAAACGATCCAGCAAGGCGTTGAAGGTCGGCTCCAGAATGGCTTGGGTTGGATTTTCCGGGTTGAGTTTGAGCACAAAGGCCTCCAGATGCCGCGCTGCAGCGACCTGCGAGCGGCACCCGCTGGATCATATTTCCTGGCCACCGTGCGGGAAAGTGATAACGGGACATACTACTATCCGCTGAATGTGCAGGGACATTAACGACTCACGGGTATTTCGGATAGGCATTCAGCGTTCAGAAGCCAGATCCACCTCGGAAATTCTTCAAAGATCACGGTAGCCGACAAACCGACCCTGTCGATGAGTGCCTCGGCCTGTTAGCAACCTTTGACTGTTCAGGCCGCGGAAGGTCGTTGGGACCTGCCGGGCTTAGACCGAAGCCGACTGGGTGGGCAAGATCCTATGTCCTGGCTCAGCTGCGAACATGCCAGAAGGATGACGCACTCTCATCGGAATCTTACCGGTTTGTCTCTTCATCTAAGGAAAACCCGGTAAGAGGAGTTTTCGCTCATGAAGACAGCACTGATTGTTGGAGTTTCGGGTATCGTTGGCGGCAATCTCGCTGAGCTGCTGGTCGGCACGGGAGAGTGGTCTGTTTATGGACTGGCACGTCGCCCTGGAAATCGAACGGGTGTGACCCCGATCGCTGCCGATCTTCAAGACCCGCGGGCTCTTGCTCTGGCGCTACAGACCGCCAAACCCACTCACATTTTTCTCGCGGCGTGGCTCAGGCAGGCTACTGAAGCTCAGAACATCTTGGTTAACGCTGGAATGACACGGCATGTACTAAATGCTGTCTCCAGAACCGGCACCGTTCAGCACGTGGGTCTGATTACCGGGCTGAAGCACTACCTGGGCCCTTTTGAGGCCTACGGTAAAGGCACGCTACCAACAACGCCGTTTCGTGAGGAAGAGCCGCGCCTGGGTGTCGAAAACTTTTATTACGCGCAAGAAGATGAAGTCTTCGCGGCCGCTGCACGGGACGGATTTCGATGGACGGTCCACCGTCCGCACACGATAATCGGAAATGCAGTCGGCAATGCAATGAACATGGGAACGACACTCGCAGTCTATGCCAGCATCTGCAAAGAGCTAGGCAAACCCATGCGTTTCCCGGGATCATCGGTGCAATGGAACAGTTTGACCGATATGACAGATGCCCGCCTGCTGGCCAGGCATCTTCTTTGGGCAACGGAAACTCCAGCAGCATGGAATCAGGCCTTCAACGTGGTGAACGGGGATGTCTTCCGATGGAAGTGGATGTGGAAGCGCATTGCGGGTTGGTTCGGCGTTGAGGCAGAGCCGCTCGAAGGAGACGGCACACCTCTGGAGCGGCAACTAGCTGAAGCTTCTCCAGCGTGGAAACAAATCGCCTCGAAGTACCACCTGGCAGAAGACGATCTGAATGTGCTTGCTTCAGCCTGGCACACAGATGCTGACCTGGGAAGGCCAATCGAAGTGCTGACAGATATGTCCAGGAGCCGGAAGCTCGGGTTCACTGCTTATCAGGCAACGGACGAAAGTTTTTTTGACCTCTTTCAACGCCTGAGAGCGGACAGGCTGATCCCATAAGCACTTGAAGTTCGCATGATCCCCATCAACGCGCCTCAGTCCAACAGGCGCTTCCGAACCGGCGCCGGATCTCGGTGAGCGCAAAATCGCCAACTAGCTCACCGACCGAAGACTGGTTTCCGGGCGAGTGACCGACAATGCCGAAAGGTGCCGGAAATTCATAATACGGAGGACTACCGCAATTCCTGGGCGACCTGGACCGCTTTGCTTAGCTGATTATCTCGCTCATAAAGTGCTTCTTCGTAGGACCAGTCCACAGGCACATCAGGGGTGATTCCCTTGCCCTCGATGCGATTCCCCCTCCAACTCACGTATGCGCCAATCGGAATCACGATTCGGTAATCGTGACCGTGGGAGAAAACTGAGGATGTTTGATTCGCTTGAGGAACTTGCCCGCAGGCTCGCGGCAACGGGCTACTTCATCGATCCCGTGATGGTGAAGGTCGTCTATCTGGCCGCGAAGCTCCAGAAGCCTCTCCTGCTTGAGGGGCCTGCGGGGTCCGGGAAGACGCAACTTGCAATCTCAGTTGCCGCGGCTGCGAACACGCATGTTGAGCGGCTCCAGTGCTATCGCGGCGTGACCGAGGATATAGTCCTGCTGGACGGGAGCCGTGTGGAAGTGCCGCCCGGTGGGATGCGCGACATACATAAACGTGGG
>JAJZKY010000744.1 GCA_021803885.1 Planctomycetota bacterium | reverse complement strand
CTGGCCAATGCCTTTTTTCTTGAGCAGGCCGTTGACGAACGGCATGCCCGCCGGCAACGAATCGTTCAGAATCACGCGCCCAACGGTCGTCGAAAGATACTGGTTCGTGTACTGGACCGGTTCGGTGTGCAGCAGATCCTGATCGTCATACGCATTCGTCATGTCGAGCACAGCGCCGGTATACCGCAGCCGGATCGGGCTCAGCGTCTCGACTTCCCTGGCTTCCAGCGCCAGCAGCACTTCCTCGGCGTTGGCAAACACACGGCCTTCTCCACGGGCCCCGGCATGCGCCTTGGTCAGGTAGTAGATGCCCAGAACCATGTCCTGCGTCGGCACGGTAATCGGCTGGCCGGAGGCGGGCGACAGAATATTGTGCGAAGCAAGCATCAACACGCTGGCTTCCACCTGCGCTTCCGGCGACAGCGGAATGTGGACCGCCATCTGGTCGCCGTCAAAGTCGGCGTTGAACGCGGTGCAGACCAGCGGATGGATCTTGATCGCCTTGCCTTCCACCAGCACCGGCTCAAATGCCTGAATGCCCAGCCGATGCAGCGTTGGAGCGCGATTCAGCAGGACCGGATGGTCCTTGATGACCTCTTCCAGCACATCCCACACGATCGGGTCCTGCATCTCCACCAGTTCCTTCGCCTGCTTGATGGTGGTGCAGTGGCCAATCTGTTCCAGGCGGTGATAGATGAAGGGCTTGAACAATTCCAGCGCCATCTTCTTCGGCAAACCGCATTGATGCAGCTTCAGTTCCGGGCCCACCACGATGACCGAGCGGCCGGAATAATCCACGCGCTTGCCCAGCAGGTTCTGCCGGAAGCGGCCCTGCTTGCCCTTCAGCGTATCGGAGAGCGATTTGAGCGGACGATTGTTCGCCCCACGCAGGACGCGGCCGCGGCGGCCGTTGTCGAACAGCGCATCGACGGCCTCCTGCAGCATTCGCTTCTCATTGCGCACAATCACTTCCGGTGCGTGCAGGTCCATCAGCTTCTTCAACCGGTTGTTCCGGTTGATCACGCGGCGATAGAGGTCGTTCAGATCGGAGGTCGCAAAGCGTCCGCCATCGAGCGGCACCAGCGGGCGCAACTCCGGAGGAATGACCGGCAGCACATCGAGAATCATCCACTGCGGCTTGTTGGAAGACTTGCGGAAGGCCTCGACAACTTTCAGGCGCTTGGCATACTTCAGCCGCTTCTGCAGCGAGGTCTCGATCTTCATGCGCTCGCGCAGCTCGACCGAAAGCGTATCGATATCGACGCGCTTCAGAAGTTCCTTGATCGCTTCCGCGCCCATCATGGCCTTGAAGCCGGAGGGGCGATATTGCTGATCGAGTTCGCGATAGTGCGTCTCGTCCTTGATGATGTCGCGCTCCTTGACGGCAGCGTCGCCGGCATCGATGACGACATAGCTCTCAAAGTAGAGCACGCTTTCCAGCTCGCGCAGCGAGATATCGAGCAGGTGGCCAATGCGCGAAGGCAGGCCCTTGAAGAACCAGACATGGGAGCACGGCGACGCCAGTTCGATATGGCCCAGACGCTCGCGGCGCACGCGCGACAGGGTCACTTCCACGCCGCATTTATCGCAGATCACTCCGCGGTGCTTCATCCGCTTGTATTTGCCGCACAGGCATTCCCAGTCTGTAATCGGGCCGAAGATCCGGGCGCAGAATAGGCCATCGCGCTCCGGCTTGAAGGTGCGGTAGTTGATCGTCTCCGGCTTGGTGACTTCACCGTGCGACCAGCTGCGGATCTTCTCCGGCGATGCGAGGCAGATGCGGATGGCATCGAAATCGGAAATAGGATTGGTGAGCTCGAATGGATTGGAACGGAACAAGACGACCTCCGTGACCTGATCTCTGCTGCGCACGATTCAAAAACGCGGCAGAACCGGTTCTCGCGTTCCCGGGATTTCCATGATTCCGGTCGTCCATCCGTCCCGGGAGCGCGTTGGCTTATGTGGACGACAACCGTGTCTCTAAAGCATGTTTCGTAAACGTGCTTTGTATCAGGGCATGGCTTTAGCCATGCCGCTCAAGGCCACAAATTCGCGGGCTTTAGCCCATGTGAACATTTTGCTGGTCCCGCAAAATCGTTTATGAATCAGACTCTAAAAAACTGGCTTCAAATTCGCTTCCCCGGCGTCGCGATCGGTCGCAGCGCCAGGGATCCATCGATTGTTTCTCAATCCGCGGCAGCCATGGTCGGCAGCGGCACTTTCTTGTTGTCTGCCTGCTTGATCAACTCGACATCCAGACAAAGCGCCTGCAGTTCCCGCACCAGCACGTTGAACGACTCCGGCACGCCTGGCTCAATCGCGGCTTCGCCCTTCACAATGGCCTCATAGATCTTGGTGCGGCCATAGACATCGTCGGACTTCGCGGTCAGCAGTTCTTGCAGAATGTAAGCAGCGCCATATGCTTCCAGCGCCCAGACTTCCATTTCTCCAAAGCGCTGCCCGCCGAACTGCGCCTTGCCGCCCAGCGGTTGCTGAGTAATCAAGGAGTATGGCCCGATCGAACGCGCATGGATCTTGTCGTCGACCAGGTGAGACAGCTTCAGCATGTACATGTAGCCAACGGTGACGGGCTGCTCGAACTGTTCGCCGGTCATGCCGTCGTACAGATAGATTTTGCCCGCCGTAGGAAGACCCGCGGCCGTAAGCAGCGCCTTGATCTCTTCCTCTTTTGCGCCGTCGAACACTGCGGTGCCAAACCAGATGCCGCGCTTCATGCCGCGCGCCACCTGCAACAACTTCTCATCGTCCAGGTCGAGCAACTGATGCAGCAGGGCAGTTCCACCGAAACGCTCTTCCATCAGCTTGCGCACTTCGTTGGCCTTCTGGTTCTTCTCCACCAGCTCCGCTACCTGCTTGCCCAACTCATGCGCCGCCCATCCCAGATGGGTTTCGAGAATCTGACCGACGTTCATACGCGAAGGCACGCCCAGAGGATTCAGCACGATGTCCGCGGGCGTACCGTCCGGCAGATACGGCATGTCCTCTTCCGGCAGAATGCGCGAAATGACGCCCTTGTTCCCGTGACGGCCGGCCATCTTGTCGCCGACAGACAGCTTGCGCTTCATGGCGATGTAGACCTTCACCTGCTTGATGACGCCCGGAGCGAGTTCATCGCCCTTCTGCAGCTTGCCGATTTTGTCGTTCGTGATCT
>JAJZKY010000031.1 GCA_021803885.1 Planctomycetota bacterium | reverse complement strand
CTGCCCTATCCAAAACAGCCGGGCTCCTTCTATCACTTAAGCAAGGTTCACGACAGCCACAATATTCAATTCGCCTGCCGGATCTGGGGCCTGCGCGCAACGGATCTGAACCAGGGGGTGGTTTATGGTGTGTCCACCGCGGAGACGAATCGCGACGAATTGCTGGTGAACCGGCTGGATTACGACGGCGTCTTTGGCACCGCGCTGAACCGCTTTTGTGTGCAGGCTGCCATCGGGCACCCGCTTACCGTGTATGGCAAGGGAGGGCAGACGCGCGGTTTTCTCGATATACGCGACACCGTGCGCTGCATCGAAATCACAATCGCCAATCCGGCAGCCAAGGGCGAATTTCGGGTCTTCAACCAGTTCACGGAGCAGTTCAGCGTACTCGATCTGGCGTTGATGGTTCAGAAGGCGGGCGCCGAGATGGGCCTCAAGGTGGAGCTGCAGCACTTGGACAATCCGCGCGTCGAAAAGGAAGAGCACTATTACAACGCAAAGAACACTCAATTGCGCAGCCTGGGGCTGGAGCCGCATTGCCTATCGAATTCACTGCTCGATTCGCTGCTGCACTTTGCCGTCCGCTATCGCGATCGCGTGGATGAAAAGCAGATTCTGCCGCAGGTGAGCTGGAGGTGAAAGTTGGAAGCCGGCGCCCAGTGTGTGCTCGAAGAGACTGGCGAGGCAAGCCGGCTTCTGCGTATTGCCATTATCACCGAGACGTTTCTTCCAAAGATTGACGGCATTGTCACGCGCTTGTGCCACACACTGCGCCATCTGCGGCGCAGTGGCCACACCATTCAGGTGTTCGCGCCGAGCGGAGTGGACCAGTTTGAAGGAATACCGGTGCACGGTGTTCCCGGATTTAAATTTCCGCTCTACCCCGAACTCAAGGCGGCCATTCCGAACCGGAATCTGGCCTCATCACTGCGCTCCTTTGAGCCGGATCTCATTCACGCCATCAATCCCGCAATTCTGGGCGTGTCGGCATTCTTTTCGAGTGTTTCGCTAAAAGTTCCGTTGGTTGTCTCCTATCACACTCATCTGCCGAAGTATTTGCATTATTACGGCATGGGCCGCCTCGAGCCCCTCATGTGGTGGGGCATGCGCCAGGCCTACAATCGCGCGGACCTGCTGCTGGCCACCTCCCAAGCCATGCAAGCGGAGCTGGAAGCGCACGGCATCCGGCGTGTACAACTTTGGCGTCGCGGCGTGGACACGGAGATGTTCCACCCGCGGCGAGGAACCGCCGCGATGCGCGATCGTCTGACGCAGGGCCACCCCACCGAGAAACTGCTTGTCTACGTTGGGCGGCTTTCGGTCGAGAAGGAAATCGAATATTGCCGCACGGTGCTAGAGGCGCTGCCCGGTATACATCTTGCTCTGGTGGGCGACGGGCCGCACCGCCGAAAGCTGGAGCAACACTTCGCGGGCACGAAGACGCATTTTGCCGGATTTCTGGAGGGCGAGGAATTGGCTGCCGTCTATGCCTCGGCGGATGCGTTCATGCTGCCTTCGCGGACTGAGACGCTGGGGTTGGTCCTGCTGGAGGCCATGGCCGCAGGCTGCCCCGTGGTGACACCGCGAGCGGGTGGGACGGGCGATATTGTGCAGGACGGTGTAACAGGCCATCTCTACGACCCCGACAATCCGTCAGGCGCCATTGAGGCGGTAAAGCGCCTGCTGTTTAATGCGGATTACCGAGCTGCGATCAGCCGCCAGGCGCGGGCAGACGCCGAGCTCTGGGGATGGAACGCTGCCACACGTCAATTGGAGAACTATTATCGTGACCTGCTTGTGCGAGAGAGCCAGTTGGCAAAGCAGATTGCGGCCAGCGAAGCACCGCAGAGCGCTGTGGGAACGATCTGCGACGAATTGCAGATCTCGCGCGCCACATTTCGCCGTCTGAGCCGGGCAACGGCAGAGAGCAACGGAAGTCATCCGCTATAGTTCCCCTCCACCTGCGTGCAAGAGTGCGTCAATTACCCGCATCAAGAGATGATCTGAATGGGAGACGGCTTAAAGAGACATCGATGGATAACGGGCCTAGCCGTGCTCGTCTTGCTGGCTGCTTTGCTGGCGCTGAGCCGCAACAGGATTCACTTTGACTTTGGACTCTTCCGCTCACAACTTGCGCTTGCCGACTGGCGCAAGATCGCTCTCGCCGTCGCATACATGTATGCATGCTATATCGTCCGATCAATCCGTTGGGTGTGGCTTCTGCGCCATAGCCGAAAGGTCTCGTTCTTTCCCCTTCTGGGCGCGCAGATCATGGGATTCGCCGCGGTAGGGCTCTTTGGCCGCGTGGCCGATCTGACCCGTCCTTATCTAACGTCGAGGAAGACCGGCCTTCCCCTGACCTTGCAGATTGCCGTGTATGTTATGGAGCGCCTGTTTGACTTTGGATTGCTGGCGCTTCTGTTCGGCAGTGCAATTTTCCTCTCCCATCTGCATTCTGAGTTTCTGCGGAATGCCGCGCTTGTGGCATTGTCAGCCACTCTCATCGGCACAGTCTTCTTGTTCGCGCTGCGGCTGGCCGGCGAAGCAGTAGCTTCGTTCTTCGAGCGCATCTTCACGCCGATGTCAAAGAAATTTGGCCTGGCTGCGGGGCACAAGTTGCGCACTTTCCACGCAGGGCTTGGCGCCATGCGCTCCTTCTCCGACTTTGTGGTGGCCGTTGCCCTCTCCGCAGGTCTTTGGGGACTGATGGCCATGGCCTACTTCGAAACAGCGCGCGCCTTCATCGCCGACCGGCAGCTCTCGACAATCAACTTCTGGCAGTGCATTCCGCTGCTGGCTATCAGCAGCGGCGCCAGCTTCATTCAGTTGCCGATTCTCGGCTGGTTTTCACAGATAGGGATTGTCGCAGCAGGAATGTCGGCGCTTCTCCGCGTGCCAGCTTCCGTATCCACCGCGTGGTCGGCTACTCTTTTGTTTGTTACTCTTCTCAGCCCGGTACCTGCCGGCCTGATCTGGGCCCAGGTGGAAGGCATCAGCTTGCGCAAGGTTACGGCGGAGAGCGAACACGCAACCGAGGACATCGACCTGGATGAGAGGCCACAAATGCCGCGTTCGTTGGAGCCTTAAGTCTTGTGGCGCCTGGCAGCCGGAGCGTGGCAGGATGGGCTACCCACCAGATGCCCTCCATCAATGAATATTCAAGACGCGGAGCGCCACCTTACGCAGAACACTCGTGTGCTCGGGAGCAAAGGCCGCAGTAAGCGCACGCACGGGCAACGGAACCTTAGGTTCTGTCCCATCCCCACCCCCGGCCGGAAACAACTGCACGAGGGCCTCGTGCGGGTTCTCGCGGATTTTGTCCACAAGCGCCACACGATGGATACAGAAGATCGTGCAGTACGGCGCACAGGATTTCGGCGCCTTGCGCTCGCGGTCAACGTCTTCTTGTGTGTAGCGTTCCAAAGGAATCGCCGGGTACCCTCTCTGCGCCATGCAGTAATGCACAAGGCCGTTCTCGCAGATGTAGAGATGGCGGCCGCCGGCCGGGCAGTGCCACTGGTTGGGCATCCCTTCGATGAGATTGCGCCTCCAGGGGTTGTGACGCGCAAAAGAGAACAACGGTTTGGAAAAACTTTCGATCTCCTTCAGGACCTCTTTTGAGCGCTGATCGAGGGCCTGCATCTTCCCGGTGGGGTCATGCACGATGCCGGCGCTGCTGCCCAGTCCCAACTCCGTGGCGCGGCGCGCGATCGTGAGCGCATCATCGGGGCGCGTCGTACCGGCGCCTACCACCGAGTGAATGTGCACCGCAAACTCCGCGTACTGGGCCAGCCAGCGCAGCTTCTGGTCCAGCACCTTCAGGCTCTTTTTCGACACGTCGTCGGGGTTCACATTGTCAATGCTGATCTGGAGGCGGTCAATTCCGGCCTGGTTCAGTGATCGAATGCGGTCCACAGAGAGCAGGTACCCGTTCGTGATCATGAGGGCTACCATGCCGTGCTGGCGGATGTGCGCAATGATCTTTTCGAGGTCCGGATGGAGAAGCGTTTCGCCGCCGGTCAGCGTAACAGCCGTGGTGCCGAGTTTGGCCAGCAGGTCAATGCGGTAAAGCATTTCCTCTGTGGGCACAGGCTTAGAAAAGGTGTCGAACTCGCTGCAGTAAGTACAGGCCAGATTGCAGCGCCGTGTCACGACGACATGCGCAAAGACCGGATGACGCACCGACTTGAGGGCTAGGGCCACCATTCGTGTCTCTCGGTATAGGCGGCTCCAGCGCCTGGAAGCGCGCTTGAACCGAATCATCGGCGATGGGGCTGAGTTCAACGTGGTCATTTTTCCTCACCGGGCCGACAATGCGCTTAAAATTGCCGACTCAAATTGGTCTCTATTTCTCACGATCAGCATTCATCTCTGAGGACGAAAAGCGAACTCCTGCAACAAACGGACAGCCATATGCACGCCGACGTTGGTGGCAAAATTCTCAAAAACCAAACTCGTGCCCTCACTCGATTCCGGGTAGTAGGCATTGGAAAGAGCGGCTGAGGCCAGATCGCCTCCAAGACTCGAGATATTGGGCTGCAGGTGTCCATCGTCTCCCATGGTGATGAATGGATTCGAGAGCGCGTGAAGCGCCCGCGACATCGCAGTGCCTGTTCCTTGATAATAATAGCGGGGATCCTGGTGCAAGAGCGATGGCAAGACGGCCCCGCCAAGCATGATGTCTGTAAACTGGTTCGCATAGCTGGCGCCAACTCGCTGTCCGAATCCCTTCCAGCCATCTCCGTAGCGGGGAGTGCCTCGTGCCTCAAGCGGCGCCGCCAGAACGACCATACTGGCAAAGGTAAAAGGATCGCTGACAACCTTGAAGGAAAGGCTGTACTTCAGCTTTGCGGTCAGCGGAGCCGGATTGTGTTGATAGACCTCGAAGAAGTTGGGAACGACGCCCAGGACACGCTGTTTCTCCTCGACATTGACCTCTTTAGTGGCGATCTCTTCATTTGTTTTTGGCGATACAGTAATTGAGGTTACCACTTCTTCGAGCTGCAGCTTGCTGCCCGTCAGAACCAGGGCTTGGCCAGGATTCAAAATGACGAATGGCGATGTCCATTCCCGAAAACCATCGACGGTGACGATCACGTGATAAGGCTTTCCGGGAGGAACATCGCGGAATTCATAGGATCCGGATTGATCGGACTCTACTGTGCTGCGATCATCCGGATCAAGTCCTTGAAGAACGACCGGCGCGCTCTGGATGGGATTGTTGTTCATGTCCAGGACTGTGCCGGAAATGGAACCAAGCTCCTGGGCGACAGTTTCCTGATTGGCACCTTGCCCAGGCACAACAGACGAATCCTGCTGCGTTGGCAATGCGGGTTCCTGTCTGGCTGGAGTGAGAGCTAGCTCCGACGCTCCCGGCTCCGCCGTAAGGTGCTGATCTTGCGGCCACCTCTGGCTCTGGGCGGAAATCTGGCATGAGGCTGCTAGGAAGCCATAAAACAACAGCCGGGGAAGAGTCATAAGCGATTGGACGACCTCTTAAATGAATCGTAACCGGCTTTAGAGGGAATGTGCGGAGACGACCTCGCCACTTCAAGCTGGCCCGCGTTGAAAACCTAGATGCGGACAAGCGGCATGAGGTTGCCAGTCAATAGCTTGGCCTTTTCAGGCTGGTTCGCGGGTTGTGGGCGGCAAAGATGTGCGGAAGTGGATGGCTTGGTTTGGGCGTGCTCGATGATGCAGACGTAACCGCAGGGGGCAATTTCCCCGGAGAAGATGATATTTGTTTGTCGTGAGAAAGTAGGCGGCGTCTGCTCTTGGCAAATAGTGGGACCAAGAGTAAACCTGCATGCGAGGCACTTGGCGGGGCGGAAGAAGCGGCGACTGGGCGGTCCGCACCTGGGCCACAGCCAGGTGCTGCCAGTTGGCCAAGTGCATCCGGGGTCCCGAGCGAGCGGCCTCTTCTTGCTGGGGTGGGAATCGTAAGGGGCAGCGTTCGATGCGGTCGGCAAGGTGCGGGTTAAGCAACCGAGAGCTGAGCGGAGCATGCACGTAAGGCGCACTGCTCAGTGTGATCCAAACCCGCCGCGCCCGACTTCACCGCGCCCGTCTCGTGCTGAATTACCTGCCGTGCTCGCGCCAATCCCTAGATCTGACGCCCAATTTAACTTAGGTATGCTCAACAAATATACTCATCGAGATTGCTGCTTTGATCGGCCGCAGAATGCTTGCGGCATACTCTGGCGTGAACATCTCAATCTTGCCCATCCACGCTCCGTCGCTAGCGGTGGATCTCTTCTCTGCCAGCATGGAATTCGCCTGGCATTCCGCGCGACAGCTATCCCACATTACGGACCAGAGTCCAGACGGCGATTGCAGAACGCTGGATGTAACTCCTGTTCGCAGTCTTGCTGACGGGGAGACGAGAATCTCGCTACGCTGCTCATGCAGCGAACTGTTTCTCCTCGATAGGGTAGCCGGGCGGTCGCCCGACGCTGTAATAGGTAAATCCATTTTGGCGCATCTGCTCGACGGGATAAACGTTGCGACCGTCGATCACGATCGGAAAACGTGCGTGTTCCTTCAGACGTTCCAAGTCAATTTCGCCGAATTCCTTCCAGTCGGTCAAAATCAGGATTGCATCTGCGCCCCGCGCCGCGTCGTACACATCTACTGCATAGCGCAGGTTCTGTGCTTCGGGTAAGAGCTTTCGAGCATTCTCGCTCGCCGCCGGATCGTACGCGGCTACCAGCGCGCCGCCATCCAGAAGCTTCTGGACAATCTCGATAGCCGGAGACTCCCGTACGTCGTCGGTGCCGCCTTTAAATGCCAGCCCGAGGGCGGCCAACCGCTTTCCGCGTAAGGTCCACAGCGCCGAAAGCACTTTCTTGAGGAAATTGTCCTTTTGCGCTTCGTTGATGTTACGAATCTCCTGGAACAGCCGGAAATTGAGTCCCTCCTGCTGCGCTACCCAATTGAACGCCGCCAAATCCTTGGGGAAACAAGATCCTCCGTAACCCAGACCGGCATGCAGAAACGCAGAACCAATGCGGTGATCGAGGCCCATAGCGGTTGCTATCTCATCAACATCCGCATCCACCCTCTCTGCCAAATCGGCAACTGCATTAATGAACGAGATCTTCAGTGCGAGAAACGCATTGGAGGAGTGTTTGATCAGTTCCGCACTTTGCGGCGAGGTTACTAACAGCTTAGCCGGACACGCGCCGCTGCACTTGCCGGGAAAGGCGTATGCGCGGTCATAGTATTCGCCGCTGGTCAATGGCGCGTAAACGCGGCGCAGTATGCTGGCAGCGCGTTCGTTGGGAACTCCCACGACGATCCGATCGGGATGAAGGAAATCTGCGATCGCCGAGCCTTCGCGGAGAAACTCGGGGTTCGATACCACGTCAAAGTCATCACTCTGCAATCCGTGGCGGAAGAGTACGCGCCGGATCCGGTCGCTGGTGTAGACCGGAACGGTGCTTTTCTCGACGATCACTTTGTAGGAGCGGATAGAGCGCGCGATCCCAGAGACCACGCTCTCCACATAAGACAGATCGGCAGCGCCACCGTCGCCCTGTGGCGTTCCCACCGCGATAAACACTGCTAGGCTTCGTTCAACGCCACGGTGCAGGTCGGTCGTAAAGGCGACCCGCTTTTCGCGATGATGCGCAAGCAATTCGGAGAGACCAGCCTCGAAGATGGGCAAACCGCCGTGACGCAGGGTCTCGATCCTCGATTCGTCGCTATCCACGCAGACGACATGATGCCCAATTTCGGCAAAACAAGCTGCGGCGACCAAACCGACATAACCTGATCCGACAACACAGATTGGCAATGAATCAGACATGAGATCCCCCTTTGCGCCGAGCGCACCGGTATAAATGGCGCGGAATGAATCTTGGATAGCCTTCTGGAGTGCCCCAAGGAAGACGCAAAACAAACAAAGTGAGATGATGGGGCGTGCTCGAAGCGCCCCAAAAAGAAAGCGAAGTCTCGGTCAGAGGCGCTTCGAAAGGATTCTTAGTCTAATGGAATAATGCTTCCTGTCACTGCGAAACCTGCACTGCCTGCTGGTATTCCTGTTCCCGTACCTTGCGATGAATCCACGCGTAGGTTTCCTCCAGCCCGGCGCGGAGCGGGCGCGCGGGGCTCCATCCAATCTTTGCCAAGATGAGCCGATTATCGGAGTTTCTTCCCCGCACACCGAGCGGTCCTGGGACGTGCCGGATGATGAGGCGTTTGTCCGCGATTTCCATGATCATACGGGCCAACTGATTGATGGTGACCATCTCTTCGGAACCGATGTTGACCGGCCCAGCAAAGTCCGATTCCATCAACCGCCTGCATCCTTCAATGCACTCATCTATAAAAAGAAAAGAGCGAGTCTGTTCGCCGTCACCCCAGATCTCTATCTCCCCTTCATCCTTGGTCATAGCCACCTTGCGGCAAAGGGCGGCAGGAGCTTTCTCTCTGCCACCGGTCCAGGTGCCTGCTGGTCCGAAGATGTTATGGAAACGTGCGATCCTTACCTCCACACCGTAATTGCGGTGATAGGACAGATACAGCCGTTCACTAAAGAGCTTTTCCCACCCGTATTCACTGTCAGGTGCAGCAGGATAGGCGGAGTCTTCTGAACAACGTGGATTCCTCGGATCGGTTTGGTTGTAGGCAGGATAAACGCAAGCGGAGGAGGAGTAAAAGAACTTGCGAACACCTGCAAGCAGGCCGAAGTTGAGGATGTTGAGATTGATGGTGGCCGAGTTGTGCATCACTTCTGCGTCGTGCTCGCCGGTAAAGATATAGCCGGCACCGCCCATGTCCGCTGCAAATTGGTAGACCTCGTCGATATCCTGTACGGCAAGCATGGCCACCTCGGGATCGCGCAGGTCTCCGAGTACAAAGTCGTCTGCCGGAAGCGCCATGAATTCGTGTACTTTGATATCAACCGCTCGCACCCAATACCCCTCATCTTTCAGCCTTTTTACCATGTGACCGCCGATGAACCCACCAGCTCCATTCACGAGAATCTTCTTCATACGTACCTTCCTTTTAATCTCAGCCGTCCTGTCACGCACAGAAACAGCGGTGCCGGGGGCGAGCAGAGTGTGTTCCGGGAGCTTCCCTGCCGCCGTGATTCGAAGGGTATCTCGAAGAGAGCATCCTTTCGGAGGACCAAGTTGGCCTTACGTTTGCGTTGTGGATGACCGCGCAATCTGAGGACCGCTTTCGTCTGGGATACCAGAAAGAAGAGGCAGGGCGAACACCGACGCAATCGTCGCTTCGGTGCGCCGGCCTTCTTGAAGGATCATGCCGCCGCTGCTGATTGCAGCGAGAGCGCGAACATCAGGCGGCTGAAGGACGCCGCCTCAAAAGACGATTGAACGGCGGTGGATCAAACCAACTAAGCCAAGTTAAGGAACAACTCCGCCCCGACGCTTGGCGAAAAGATCGCACTGCTTCTAAGCGTTCTGGCTTGCCAGGAAAAAACAGATGATGGCATAGTCGCGGGAAGGAACTCAGGGCACTCACATCAACGTTTTCAATTGCTTAAGCTGTCTCCTTTTGCGATCAAAAGCAGCAAGCCATTCGCGGCTTTAGATTCGCCTATCGGGGATCGGAAAACCCCACGGCTTCAGCCGGCGGTCGATTCACCGGAGAAAAGATGCGAAAAGAGGACAAACCGAAGTCCACCACCACCGGAGTTCCCGACGAGCAATTTGTAGGCGGCAGGGGCAATGGAACCCCGGGTAGTGTTTACCATGAATTGCCGCACCTTGAAGAGGCCCGGCGATGGCAATGATTGGTGCGGATTACCGATCCAGAGGCTTCCCTGAGAAGAGTCTTGTGATCTTGTTTGCCCCGCGAGGAAAAACTCATTATGATAGCCCCAGAAGTATTTCCACGGTAGGAACAAGTTGGAGACGACGGCTGCCGCCCGGCAGAGTGTTGTATAGAGATGCCGCTCGCCCACCACTAAAAGAAAGCGCGCTCGGCTCTTCTCAAAAAGACGCGTACGGCCCCCAATGCCTTGGGAATTTTAGGGCCCCCAAGCGGAGGTATGCATGCGTAGATATTCTATGCTCTGGCGGCAGTGTGTCTCTGGACTCCTGCTCGCGATTTCAGTCGGATGTGGTGCTCCTGCCCCTACCGCTCATTCCTCACAGACGGTCATCACCTGGACTCCGCCGGCGAGCATTGCTGCGGGAACGGCGCTCGGTCCCGCCCAACTGAACGCCGTGGCAAATGTGCCCGGCGCCTTTGCCTATAGCCCGCCGGCGGGCACCGTGCTCTCAGCTGGGGCCCACACGCTGACTACCACCTTTACCCCGGTCGATACGAGCAAATATCAGAATGCTGCGGCCAGCGTGAGCATCACGGTTACACAAAGTCAAAAGGTCATTCCTTTGATCAGTTGGAGTCCGGAAGCCAGCATTGTGGCGGGAACCCCTCTGGGCGCGAACCAGCTGGACGCGACGGCAAACGTTCCTGGAAGCTTTATCTACAACCCTGGAGTGGGAACCGTTTTGTCTGCCGGCGCGCACACACTGACGGCGACTTTCACCCCAAACGACACCAACGACTATGCGGTGGCGACGGATACCAACACCATCACGATAACAACAGGAAACTTGAATCCAACCGGCCCGACAGTAAACGTCGATCCGAGCATGAGCACCCAGGAAATTCAGAGCGCATTGAATGGAGCACCAACTGGATCCACTGTCTTATTTGCTCCAGGTACATACAAGGTGACGTCCCCGATCACAGTGCCTTGCGCAAACCTTCAGTTGACCGGTCCTATATCGACTCCTCCGAGTGCGACGTTGATTGCAAGTTACCAGAACAGAACGCTGCTTGTATTCAATGGAGGGTGTCCGAATCTTGGCTCCATTCGTTATCTTGACTTCGCGAATACCGGCGCAGTGTATTTCGGAATAGGAAACAACAGCAACCTTATCTTCGAACACAACCTAGTTTCAAATCTTCCTTCGATGCTGAGCGACACCGAGTCGGAGTCTGGCCTATACTTCGACGGAAATCTGAGCACAATGCTGAGCAATGTTCTTGTTCAATACAATACCTTCGGAAGTACGACTTCATGTAGTGCGGCTTTTGCGACTTCAACTGACGAGGGCGGCTATTGTGCCGGCGTGCTCACTTCTGAAGGCGAGCTTAACAAGATCACAATCCAATACAACAAGTTCGACCACCTGGAGGAAGGCATCCACTTCAATCAGCTTCAGCCATGGAATCCGGGGGCAAAAGATAGTGTTTGCATAAGATGCAAGATCGACAATAACTATATCGCTCACTATCATCGGATAGGAATTGAGATACAGATAGAAACTCCGACTGACTCCGTCATGCTGGAACATAACGTGATCGCCGACCCTCTGAATTCCTCCTATGGAACATTCGCTGTGTCACTCGCCTGCTGCAGTTGGGGAAACACCATGGGGACGGAGGGATTCTCACCGGCTCTAATCTTCAACGATAATCTGATCATCGCCTCTCAACCATGCGGTTATGAATGTCCACCGTTTGGAGTAGAGTTTTGGGGCACCGGATCTCTTGGAACCAACAGCATGATTGAAGGCACATTTTCAAACGGCTATACATGGGGATATGGTGCCGGACCATGGGCAATTAACAATAACTACATATGCGGACCGAATTATCCGACCCAAGGAGGATATATATCGAATGAGGAACACCAAACAAATCCTCCCTCGCAATCGGGAAATGTGATCGTTCCCCAATGCCAGGCTTTGACTTCGACCGCGCCGACCATTGCGCCGCACGGAGGATCTTTCTCGACCGCGCAGATGGTGACCCTGAGCGACCCGTCGGCTAACACGGGCATCTGGTACACAACGGATGGGAGTACGCCTGTACCTGGATCTGGGACATCCAGATACTATGACGGGCCGTTTATGATTTCAACCACAACAATAATAAAAGCGATTGGGATGTGGGGCAACCAGATTCAACCAACGAGCTACCCTCAGGGATATGGTTACGTTCCAAGCAAGGTGATCGCAGCAACTTTCGTTCAGCAGTGACCGGGAGGCGGTAGCGCAAATCGTTCCCTGTAACGAGGCCAATATCTCGAGAGATCGCCTCGCTTTGGGCGACGGTTACCGAGTACCCCCCGGGGGGCCGATCGTGGGACGAAGTGCGTCGATGTCCTCGTGGTCTGCCGTCTCCTTGTTGTCATTTGAGCTGCTAAGCAAAGCAGCATGAGAGCCTCTCGGATAAAACACTTATGTTGCTAATGGCTTGAGTTTGGTGCAAACCTCTTTACAGAGGCCTCTGCGCACTGGGGAGTAGTGGTAGAAATTGCCCGAGAAAGCCCCGCCGTACCAGACTGTGCTCGGGTGCTTTCAGTAGTGGGTGCGCTCGAACCAGTTGGAGAAGGCCGCGTGCTGGTGGAGAGGTGTGCCACGAAGGAAATCTGAACCCGGATGATGGCTTTATGGACGGCAGCTTCGCGGCTGACAAAATGGGGGCCTTGCAGTAGGGGATCTCTGAAAAACTCCCCAATCCTCAATTGTTGTGGGTAATGTGGATTGGGGAGAAGATCACGGCATGCGGCAGATGACATTGGCCCATCAGGAGAGCTCCAGCGGCACTCAAAGAGGACACGGCGGGAGTAGTTTCTGGAAGAGATGGACGCAGTGATGCTGTAGGCCGAACTGGTGGCGCTGGTCAAGCCGCACTATCCAAAGGGCGAGATGAGCCGCAAGCCGGTGAAACTCGACATCATGCTGCGGGTCCATTTTCCGCAGCAGTGGTTCGCGCTCTCGGATCCGGAGGTGGAGGATGCGCTTTACGAGTCGCCGGTGCTGCGCCGCTTTGCGGGCATCGATCTGGGACGCGCGCCGGTGCCGGATGAAACCACGATTGTGAACTTCCGCCATTTACCGGAAACGCACGAGCTTTGCGGCCAGATGCTGGACGTGGTGAATGTGTATCTGGGCAGTAAGGGCATTCGGATCACGACGAGCTCAGACGGAAACTGCATCTGGCCGTTTGTGAAAATCGTGGCAGACAGACCGGTAGATACGCATCAGCTTTTCGTAGTTCACTTTCGGAGTGTATTTGGTATCGAATTCGCGGCGGGCTTCAAACCGCATCGCCTCTAATTCGGAAGGATGAGCCAAGCTCCAATTCACGGCTTGCGCAAGGTCATCTGCATTGCCAGGCGGGAAGAGAAGTCCGGTTCGCCGGTCGGTCACAACCTCAGCAAGAGTGCCGATTCGCGAAGCAATTACTGGGAGGCCTGCAGCAAAGGCTTCCACGACGACGAGAGGGAAGCCTTCATACCAAAGCGAAGGTAGGATCAAAACTTTCGCTTTTTCCATAAGCGCGGACACTTCTTTTTGGGAGCGCCATCCGAGCCATTGTATCGAGCGATGAGCGGCAGTCCCTTCGTTTATCTGCGAAGCGAGCGGTCCGTCTCCAGCAATCAGCAAGGACAAATCATTGTTGAGCTTCGTCCATGCCTTCAAAAGCACTCCAATTCCTTTTTCAGCAGCAAGTCTGCCAACGAACAATGCGTATTTTCCCTTGCCATCTCCCATTGCGGAGCGAGAATTGACAAAGTTAGGTTTCACGGTAACCCGGTCTCCGGGAAGACCAGCGGCGATAAACTTAGCCCGGGCAAACTCGCTGAGGGCGATGAAACCGCTTACTGAAGTATTTAGGGTAGCGCACACGCGATGAATGAAGATCATGTTGGCGAGGGCGCCGCTTGCCATGCGGCTGTGATGATAGCATTCATGAGTAATCGCTGGCCAAGGATACATTTTATTCAAACAGTCTTCGCAGACTCGTCCATCGCGCGAGAGCGTAGAAGCAGGACAAAGCAGGCGGTAATTGTGGAGCGTTTGAACGACGGGAACTCCGCAACGCACCGATGAGAAATGTACTGATGGAGAAAGACGAGGGAAGAAGTTGTGGACATGAACAATATCAGGGTGGTATTGCAGGATCTTTGTTCGGACGTCGCGTGCGGCACTAAAGGACCAGACACAACTGAGCGCGGCGCGGAAGGCTTCAATCTGGCCTTCTATAGATTGATTGTCCGCTTCGTGCAGATGGACAGTGTGTCCATTATCGCGAAGTAAGGCGACTTCCGCTTGAACCACCGCGTCTTCGCCGCCGGGGTGTTGGTATCGATTATGCAGCACTAGGATTCGCATGACCAACTAGGCTAAAGTGTGGTAGCTGCCTTAGTACAGTGACTACTACCTGTTGTGTTTTTGTGTAGGCGGGACTGCTCTTGAGGGTCGGTAACGCGTAGGTTTCGTGACCACGGCGTTCTCCAGTAACCGATAGAAAAGCATTCCCGGGCGGCGCGATTATCGGCGGTTGAAGGGAAATGCGAACTCGTCCAGGTACGCATCCAGATGTGTAGCGGTGACCGAGCCCTGATGCGTTCCCCGCAACCAGCGCTTCAGCAAGGATGCAACCGTATGGACGC
>JAJZKY010000743.1 GCA_021803885.1 Planctomycetota bacterium | reverse complement strand
CCGGCGCCAGCGCAAGTGCCGCATCCAGATTTTCATCAAGCGAACGGAGCGTCTGGCCGGGGATGGCGTAGATCAGGTCGATATTGAGATTGTTGATTCCTGCCGCCCGGGCTATTTGCATGGCTCGGCCCACGCTTTGCGGATCATGATCTCGTTGAAGCGAGGTCAGTTCCCCCGGTTGGAAGCTCTGGGCCCCGAAGCTGATGCGATTAACACCGGCATCCGCTAGCACCGCCGCCCGGGCGGTGTCAAACGTATTGGGATTGGATTCCACCGTTAATTCCGTCCATCGGGTTTGCGGGCAAAATTCATGAATCGCGCCCATCAGGCGCTGAAGATCATCAGGGGGGAGCAGCGTCGGCGTCCCACCGCCGATAAACACGGTTTCGGGGGCAATCGGGCCAAAAAATTCGGTTTCCAGCCGCATCTGCCGCTCCAACGCGTCCAGATAGCGGCCATATTGATCGGCATGGCCAGCAAGTGAATAAAAATCGCAGTAATCGCACTTGGAGGTGCAGAATGGGATGTGGATATACAAGGCCTGAACCGAGTCTCCCCGGCCGTGCAATATTCCGGGCATAGCCTTGTAGTCAGGCATCGGCGGAGCAGTGGGCAGCGGGATGGAATTTGTCGGCATCGAAAACTTTCCCTTAATTCGATTATCATATACGATACGGTTGTACAGCGAGTAGTTGTATGGGCCCTGTTTTTTAAGTGCGGAGGTATCCCATATGGAAATTACACTCGTAATTTTCAAAGAGGACGGACAGAGACGGGAATTCATGCTGCATAAGCGCGTGACCACGATCGGCCGCGGCGAGGATTGCGATTTGCAGGTTCCTCTGCCGACGGTTTCGCGCAAGCATTGCCTGATTGAAGTGCAGGATAACAATCCGGTTGTGGTGGACTTGGAGAGTTCCAACGGCACCTACTGCAACAATCAGCGTGTCACAACCGCCCAGCCACTCCTGCCGGGCGATCTGATTCGTGTCGGGCCGGTCAGTTTTACGGTATTAATCGACGGCGAGCCGACGCAGATCAAACCGGTGCGGACGATTCTCGGCGATCAGGCGGTTGAACCGGTAAGCCCGTCAAAACCGCCGCAGTCAGATCAGCACACCGTCGATGTCGAACACGACTCTGCTTCGCACGCGGCTCCATCTTCCGATGACGATCCGATTGCCGCCCTCGAGCGGTTGTCGCGAGAAAAGGATGAGAATTAACCTCATCCATGAGCCAATCGCCGATGGCATAAATCTGGCGGCGCCTCGTCGGGGTCGCCGGTGATATCGGTGCAGACTGCAAAGATGGCTGCCCGGCTCGTGAGGCACCCGGGGCGCCACTCCAGCCCCCTGTGCCCACCATTCCACCATCTAAAACTCCATGGATAAAGAGCGATTTAGCGGCGGACGCGGCGCCACCCAGGTACCTTTAAGCCACTTTCCCAAGCAGCGATATCGACAACGCCCGAAAGCCCATTGAAGGCGGATGGAGCCGATCAACCGCCGAAATAATCCGACAATTTCCGCTGATGGCTGGTAGGAGGGTTTTCTTTAAGCAGAGCCTTGTCCGTGGTGACGACGATAAGCCCCGCCATCGCACCGGGAAAGCCATGGACGCCCGGCCGGTGCGCCGGTTGCACGGAACCGTGATATATCTTGGCCAAAATGGCGTGGACGGGACAATAATAATAATAAAATCCGGGGTGTTTGAATTTCACTTCATAATAATCAATTTTGCCGTGGGGCCCCGGGGTGCCCTGTACGATCCCCTTCATATAGGGCGTCGGTTTACCGTTGAGCGGATTGTAGCTGTCGATCATGTGCATGCCGGTATCTTCATTCACAAAAACCACCGGCTGACCGGGTTTGACGGCGACAACGGATTCAACAAAGGCGTTGGCCCCGTCCATGTGTACAAAAACAGTCGAGGGGGGGAATTTTTTCGGTGCGGCGCCCGACTTCGGTGATAACCATACAACCAGTCCAACGACAATGGCGGCAGCAATGGCAATGAACATAGGTGAATTTTTGGGTGTTTCCATTCTTATGTCAGTCCTTTTCTCGAGTATAAAAGCCGCATATCATTCACACATAATTACCAGACTACAAGATAAATACGACGGATGAACCGTTCGAGTTCGCCGCCAACGGGGGGAACTTCGCCCGCAAAGCGTATTTTTCAGTCAGACCGGAGCCAAGGTGGTTCTGCGCACCTCGGCGCTGTCCGGGTTCCGTCGCCGCGAGAGCCACCAGGCATGGACCGAGCTGCCGCCAACGTAAAGATACCCTGCCATGAAGATAAACATGAATGGCACACAGCTTACATCTCGATTCAGAAAGATGGCCGCCGCAATACAACCGAGTAGATAACAGCCCAACCCCAATTCGGCAAAAGGCAACCAAGTGGTGCGATGCCTGAATGCGGGTGCCCGCTTCTTCCATGTTTTACCCGATTCTGTTCCACTCACGCCATACTTGGGCGTGCGGATGAATTCGCTTTGATGTCCCAGAAGGCCCTCCAGCACTGCCACGGCGTTGGCCAGGCTGATCCCCATGCCAATCGCCATCAGCAACGGCACCATCAGAAGGCTGACAAGAAGATTTTCCCCCAATTCGCGCTGGGCAACCACGTAGAACGTTCCAGCGGAAAACGTGAGCAGTCCAAATAATCCCATCAACGCCCATTCACCCACCGCCGAATGTATATCCAGCAGATTTTGGCTCGTCAGCAGAAACGCCGGGAAGATGAGAATCGAGAGCAAAACCGCCAGAGGATAAACAATACCGGATGCGAGATGAAATACCGATTCCACTTTCACGCGGATGGGCAGATTACTTCGGAGCATGCCCGGCAATATCTTTCGTGCGGTCTGCACACTCCCCTTGGTCCAGCGATGCTGTTGTTGCTTGAACGACACGATTTCCGGAGGCAGTTCCGCTGGCGAGACGATATCCGGCAGGAACACCATCTTCCATCCGGCTGCCTGAGCACGGTACGATAAATCCATATCTTCCGTGAGGGTGTCATGCTGCCACCCGCCGACATCCTGGATAGCTGATTTCCGCCACACCCCGCCGGTGCCGTTAAAGTTCATAAATCGCCCCGTGCGATTCCGCGCCGAATGTTCAATGACGAAATGCCCATCTAAAAATACTGCCTGGCAGCGGGTCAG
>JAJZKY010000742.1 GCA_021803885.1 Planctomycetota bacterium | reverse complement strand
ACTCACCACCTCGATGTTCATCCTTAAATGGGGGATCCTAAGCTTCTGTAGGATTCTCTGGTGCACCAAGGCATTCCGCTGATTCAAAATGGTGAGTCTCGTGTGCGAGTTTGCCCTGATGGCACAGACAGTGTGCGTGCTGGCGAACACATGGGGGAGACAGAGGTTGGAGGCGATCACATCGGACTAGAGCAGCCATCGCAGGCACGTTAAACGGGTGCGGGTTGTTCTCGCCCCGATCTGCAGCAGTATCGTGTTCGCACGTTTAAATGGTCGCGTCGTGCCCATTTCGTCGACAAACTTGTTGCCCTCATGTTGATCGACCGGTGCAAGCAGTGGTGCTGTCGATCCACGAAAAGAGCGAGATCCAGACCCTCGACCACAGCCAAGCCGGGCTTCTGCTGAATCTCATCCGTTGCGGCACCACGATTCACGACTACAAGCGCGATGGCAGGACGACGCTGTTGGTTGCTCTCAACGCTTTTGACGGCTCGTTCGTCGGAGGTTGCGTGCAGCGCTATTGGCACGAAAAGTTCGACCATTTCCTCAACTCCGTTGAGCGTTGGGCAGCTGATCGAGGCGGTGGTCGAAACCTACGCAACCCACAAAGCCCAAACATGAAGGAATGGTATGAGCGATATCCGCGCTGGACTTTCTATTTCACCCCGGTTCCCGGTTCGGGGTCAATTCGGTGGGGAATTTCTTCTCGACGTCGACGCACAAGCGCATAAGACGTGGCCGCGTTCGCTCGATTGTCGACCAGCAAGCGCCCATCAACCGCTGCCTTGATCTTGGCGACCCTGATCAGGCTGCCGCGCCCTTCGAATGAACCGCAGTACTTGGGTGTGACGGGGCGACAGGAAGATTTGTTTGCTATGCTGGTAGGTGAAGCAGTATGTGAGATGGGCGTGCTTGACCCACACGATCTCGTGGACTCTAATAAACGGGCGAGGCTTGCGAGGTGATGTGTTGATGCGTATGGCTTGTTGACTGCAATCGAGCTTGCGTGCTGCACATTTAAGTGGAACCGAAGCGGGAATCGGGCGCGTGGCACGACAGGTTTTTGATTCTCTAAGATGTGAGTGCTCGAGGTGTGAGAGGCTGGCACATCATAATTGTACGGCACGGAACGGTGACACATAGGGCGGTTCTGGGTTTCTCGACGTTATGGCCGTAATGTCAGCACGTTGTCTTTCGTGCCGACTGTATTGCACGCATTGGAGCGATACCGCGCGAGCTAGGTGAGAGGTGTGATCATATTTGTAGGCGAGAATCTTTTGAGAAAGCCTTCGATGTCGAGGTTATGGGCAGGACCAGGCGGGTTGTCTGCGGAGGTGGCGGTCCAGCCGCATTGTCGCACATCGTAATGATGGAGTCCGATCCGTGATCAACTCTGTCGTGTGCCACGGCAACTGCTGGTTATGGTCCCGCGTAAGATTGAGTCCAATATTGGCGAATGTGGGCATGTCGGCAGTAGTAGTAACGAGCGGTTGTCATGCAAGCGGTGGCGAACGCGCTCTTACCGGGTGCCGCTCCACCAGCAGCTGGGTATTGATTCGGCATGGTGGTGTTCGTCCGATCATGGAGTGGTCTGGGTTTGGCTCGACAGATCGTTTTTTTTGGCCTTACAGCATGATCCAATGATTTTCACCCCGACTTTATTTGTCGATCCTGACGCTATTGCGGCGAATTGGCTATTGTTGGATTCGTGGCACCGTGCGGCAGGGGGACGGGCTTGTGGTGCCGCGGTCAAGGCAGATGCTTATGGTGTAGGGCTGAACCTCGCTGCGCCGGCGCTGTTCGAAGTAGGTTGCCGCCATTTTTTTACTGCAACGATTGACGAGGCAATTGTACTCCGGGAGCTGCTTCCTGAAGCTTGGATCAGCGTTCTCAACGGGCTTACGCCAGAGCTGGCACAGAAGAATATCCTTCCCGTGTTGAACTCCATAGGCGATGTCGAGCGTTGGCGGCGGTTCGCATACGAGGCGGAACGAAAAGTGCCGGCTGTGCTTCACGTTGACACCGGTATGGCGCGGCTCGGCTTGGATGCGCAGGAATTCCTGCACTTGGCAGAGCGCCCAGAGCTGCTATCGGGGATTTCGCTTGACTTCGTCATGACGCACCTAGCTGCGGCCGAATTGCCTCAAGCGGCGCAAAATATTGATCAGGCCGTGCGCTTTCGCACCATCGAGGCTACATTTCCGGGAATACGAACAAGCTTAGCGAACTCCGCCGGCATTTTTTTGGGTGCCAGATTTGCCTCGGACTTGGCTAGACCCGGTTATGCGCTCTATGGAGGTAATCCAACACCAGGGCATAAAAACCCGATGCGTAGTGTGATACGATTGGCCGCTCCCGTCATTCAGGTGCGCGATATTCCGGTTGGAGCATCGGTCGGTTACAATGCCACTTGGGTCGCGACGCGAAAGACAAGGGTCGCTACACTTGGAATCGGCTACGCTGACGGAATTTTGCGCGCGGCGTCAGGACGACTAGTTGCGCGGCATCGCGGCGTGCAGATAAAGCAGATTGGACGCATTTCGATGGATTTGATGACATTCGATGTAACTGAGCACCCCGATATAGGACCGGGATCAATCCTGGACTTGCTGGATGATACGATCACGATTGAAACGATGGCAAAGGCGGCAGAAACATCGGGCTATGAGATCCTGACCTCCTTGGGAAAGCGCTATCGACGAGTCCTCGAACATGGTTATACGGGTGCATGATTCGTTTTCTTGATCCAGTTGCGGCGTTGGGCCGCGTGACGCTCAACCTCGTCTCTGTTCTTGGGGAGCTCGGTCTGTTCACAGCATCCGCGATTGTCGGACTGTTGCGTCCCCCATTCTATCCGCGCAACTTTAGCCGGGCATTTGCGGAAATAGGCTTTTTTTCGTTACCTGTGGTCGCCATGACGGCGATTTTCACGGGTATGGTACTGGCTTTACAGACCTACACCGGGTTTTCTCGATTTGCCGCGCAATCAGCGATTCCCAGCGTGGTCGTGTTGTCACTAACACGCGAACTTGGGCCCGTCTTGGCAGGGCTAATGGTGGCGGGGCGTGTCGGCTCCGCGATGGCGGCTGAGATCGGAACGATGCGAGTCACGGACCAGATTGACGCGTTGAGTACATTAGCAACGGATCCTATCCGGTATTTGGTGGCGCCACGCTTAT
>JAJZKY010000741.1 GCA_021803885.1 Planctomycetota bacterium | reverse complement strand
CGGGGCGATGGGATCTCAGGGGTCCGGGACAACCGACCCGAGCTTGAAAAGCTGCAGGAGCGCATGGTCCACGGCGAGTTCGACTCGGTGGTCATCTCGAAGATGGACCGACTCGGCCGGTCGCTTGGGATGATCCTCAGCTTCTGGGACGACGCGGACGCGGCCGGTGTCCGAGTGATCATCATAGATCAGGGGATCGACACGTCCACTCCGGCGGGGCGATTGTAACGGAACCTGCTCGCTGCGCTGGCGATTTTCCGAGCGAGAGTTGATTCTCAGACGGACGCGCGCGGGGATTACCCGAGCCCGCGCCCTCGGCAAGAAGTTTGGAGCACCGAGGAGAATCTCCAAGTCCATCGCACGGGAGGTCATAGAGCGCAGGCCGCGAGGAGAGAGCCTGCGCATGATCTCGCAGCGGATGAACATCAAATTGGGTGGATTTCGCTCGGTCCTGAGGCGGGAATCTATGCCCTCCTCGAAGACCGGGCCTGCGCCGCAGGCTGTCATCTCGGCCTGACTGGCCCGCTCCAATTCGTTTTCACCGTTAGCCGCCGCGATTCCGGCGACTCCGACAAACTGAACGGGAGGTGTTACCGCGAGGAAGGATGCTGGTACCGCGATCGGGCCCGGCACTCCCGCGACATGCCGGGTGAATTTGCCACCCCTCAGTCCCGGGGGACACACTTTTGACGCATGCCGCTAAGGAACGAGGGGGCGTGAGTCGAGTTGGCCGAGAAGCCCTCACGCCGTCCCCGAAACCTACTGAGCTATTCGGCCCCGGGGGATCCAGCAGT
The DNA here is from genome assembly GCA_021803885.1 of Planctomycetota bacterium. The sequence goes on along the minus strand of JAJZKY010000741.1, from coordinate 2,388 downwards.
GTTTGGGTACCGAAGCTTATAAGGTCTTACCTACTTCAGCCGACTTGCTATCTTGGTGGAAAATTGACCGCCCCGTCAACCGCTGGGAACACGGTTACAATCGCATCCGCACTCCGCGAGGACTTGGCTGAGCTCCACCGCGCGGTTTCCGAGTGGACCCCCCCGGAGATTCCGGTTTACGCAAACAGGTTGGCAACAGACGCGGGCCTATTGTCCGAGGGTTCCGGAAGAAACGAGGCTCTCTTCGTGGGAGCAGCGGTTCGAGTTGCGATCGAAGACATACTTCAGGCTGGGGCGAGACTTACCCAAGCCAACGCTTCTAGAGACGAGCTCGTAGCGACCTGCCTCATGTTTTTCCAGAAGGTGGCGGACGGGTTGGCCGAGCTTACGTCAGGCTTCGAGCAGATCTGTAAGGCCTACTATGATTTTGAACTGGAAGTCACGCGATTCGAACGAACTCAAGCTGAAGCACCGCCCGACTCACTAGTTGGTTCTCTAGAACCTCCAGCCTGGCAGCTTCTCACTCCAATCTTCCTAAGGAACGCAGCTCGTCTAATCGAACCGCGTTCTGCGCTCGCCGGAGGTGTTGCAAATGAACTGTCACGATTGTCGAGGGTATACCTATTCGAAACGAAGGACTTGGCTCTGTTCACTGCGCTCCACTCGTATACCCTGCTATCCCAGTACTATCGCTTCGCACTCACGGCGCCAGCTAGTGAGCTCTCCGAGGAATCGGTAGCAGGTTACCGGTCCGAGCACAAGTTAGCCGCCGACTCGCTTACAACCTTCGTCCGGGACCTTCAGGCCGCGCCATCTGACGGTTCGGAGTGGCGGCTTACGCGAGATTACGTCGCACCAGTCATTTGGAGGTGGCGGGAACTCTTCATTCTCTACATGGAACTGGCTCAGCCCAGCGTCGCGCTTGTCGGAGGGCCCGCTGGCAGCGGCACGGCGCATGAGTCAGCAAGCAAGAAGGCTGAGCTTGAAAGGGAGAGACGACGAAGGTGAGCGTTTCCGATTTAAGTCAGATTCAGACAAGTGCACCCAATCTAGTTCCTCTCGAAGATGGGACGCGGTCAGGGAGGCAGGATAATTGTACCGGCTCAAGTCGCAACCCTGAACCCCAGGGATTGCTGAGTTGGCAGCCGTCGTCACATGCGAGCCTTTCACCTGAGCTAACGGGTGGAACCAAGCTCGCCCCTATCTCGATCGAGTCAGGGGACCAGGACCATGGAATCCGGGCGGCGGGAGAGCGATTACCTTCTTCGTTAGAGCGCACGTTTCCGGGCCTCCGACTCGCACAAGCGGCTAAGGAGGAGGCTCGCGTTCGGATCGTTTTAGACGAATGTATTCGTCTCATCGAGAGCAAGCTCGCTCGTCGCTCATTGACCGTCTCGATTACGACGAACCTGAAAGGGGATCCGGAGGAAGCCAGTTGGAACCGATACATCGTTCGGGTGAGGGCTCCAGGATTGGACTTGGTCTCCCGTATCCGTCTTTGGGACGAGCTAGCGCTGGCTCTAGATGAGAACCGCGCCTCCATTAGACAGAAGCTCTCGCAGCTGCCTCCACCTAGGGCCAAAGCGCTCGAGATTCTCGATAACGTGATGATTCACATGGATCTCTCTTGAGGCGAAGACGTTGGATCCCTCTGAGTTCCTCGAACTGGCGAAGTTGGTCTCTGCCGGGGGAACTCCCCAAACTGAGCCCTTCTTCAGGTCAGCAATCAGCAGAGCGTACTACGCTGTTCACTTGCGCGCGCGAGAACTGTACTCAGGGCGCAGGAAGGTCACACCAAGCGCGAAGGGAATCATCTCACACAGGCTGATGATAAGGGCGCTGAAGGGTAGCGAGATGCCGAGCTTAGGCCACAAGCTTGACCAGCTTTTCGAAGCGCGCTTGAAGGCGGACTACGACCTGCGGTCAACTGTACTGGCTCCCGAGGTACGAAGCGCCGTCCTACTGGCGGATCTGATTCTGCGAGATTTGCCTAACTCGGTGGGTCGAGAGATGACCAAGGCTCCTAAGACGACATAGCACCAGATGGTGTCGACACTGGCATGTAATCATAGTGAGCCGAGACCGAACTCCGCTGTCATCTTGGAGCGGTAACCCTTGGGTAGGAACCGTCGGGAGTGACCCGTCGGCTCGCTTCATGCTCGGTTCAGCGTGCTAGGAGCCCGTAGTCTTACTCGTTTCGTGGTGTGAGGAGCGACTCCTCCGCCTTGGCTGTCGGGATCCGCCCGAGTTCCTCGGCCCCCGTTGACCTCAACCGAGGCTCGCCACGTGCAATTTCCTCAGGTTAGGGGTCAGGCACCAGAGCTTCCACTCCGCTCCGACCTTCTCTTTCCCTCGGAGCAGGAACTGCCGTAACCCCCGTCCCTGCTT
>JAJZKY010000740.1 GCA_021803885.1 Planctomycetota bacterium | reverse complement strand
TGAAGTAGAAGGCGGCGAAGTAGGCGAGGCTGAGTGCGCCGGTGAAGAGGAATCCGCTGCGCCATCCGAAGCGGAGAACGATGATGCCGATGAGGGGTATGCCGATGGCGGAGGAGAACTTGGCGGCGGAGTCAAAGAAGCTGGTGGCGAAGCTGCGGCGGTGCGGAGGGAACCAGCGTCCGATGGCCTTGGCGTTGGCGGGGAAGAATGGGGCTTCGCCGACGCCGAGGAGCAGGCGCGCAGAGTAGAAGATGGGGACGGTGGCAGCGGCTGCGGCTGCGAAGGACGCGAGGCTCCAGAGAAAGGCGCCGATGCGGCCGATGGGCTTGATGCCGAAGCGGTCGAGGAGCGCGCCCATGGGGATCTGGCAGATGGCGTAGGGGATGTTGTACGCGCCGAGGAGGTATCCGTAGACGACGTCGTTGATGCCGAAGGAGTGCTCGAGGCCGGTGTGTGCGACGGAAAGGTTGACGCGATCAAAGTAGTTGATGAGTACGCCGATGCCGAGGAGGATGGCGATGTTCCAGCGCATGCGATGGCCGGAATTGGCTGGGTGGAGGATTTGGGGCTCGGATTCGGCGGTGTGCATGGTCGCAGATGATGGTAATGGAGTGCCGGCCGCAGGGGCGAACGCGTTGCCGGCGCAAGAGCGATATCTCTTCGAGATGCGGGGCACCGTCTGAGGCCTTCCACTCGGGGCAGCAACAGGTTCCGTAGCAAGGCTGGGCAGCGGTGATTCCATGCCGGTAGAAGCAGTTGGGAAAGCATTTACGGGAAATGTGCGGGATTTGGCATACCTTTGGGATGTGGAGGGGGTCCAACCAGGAGGGACGGAGCGTGTGGTTGGGCAGGATTGTGTGGCCTGTGTGGAAATCGCGCGGTTGGATTGACAGTGGTGAGGGGGCGCTGGTAAACATTTACCGACTTTGGAATGACGCGCTCCGTTGGCGCGGCTGCGCCGGCTGTGCGCTGGAGGCGGCCGTTCCTCGGGGCGATTTTGCATGGAGGGGATAGAGATGGATGACATTACGCGGAGAACGTTTATAAAGGGCACGGCCGCTGTGGCGGCGGCAGGTGCGGCGGCTCCCAAGGCGCTGGCGCAGGCGGCGGCGAGCGGGCATGAGGCGCCAACGAAGCTGAGCCAGTTTCCTTACAGCGCGGTGGAATTGCTGGACGGGCGGATGAAGGAGCAGTTCGAGGCGAACCATGAGTTTTTTCTGGGGCTGGATGAGGATTCGCTGCTGAAGCCATTCCGGCAGAAGGCGGGATTGCCGGCGCCGGGCGAGGACATGGGCGGATGGTACAGCTGGTCGAATGAGTTCGATCCGCCGAATAACATGACGGGGTATATTGCGGGGCACTCGTTTGGGCAGTATGTGTCTGCGCTGGCGCGCGACTACGCGGTGACGGGCAACAAGGCGACACAGGCGAAGATTTTCCGGCTGGTGCGCGGATACGCGGAGACGATCACGCCGAAGTTTTACGTGGATTATCCGCTGCCGTGCTACACATTCGACAAGATCAACTGCGGGCTGATTGACGCGCACCAGTTTGCGAACGATCCGGCGGCGCTGCCGGCGCTGGCGCGGGCGGTGGACGCGGTGATGCCGTATCTTCCGGCGCATGCGGAGACGCGGGCGGAGCAGCGGGAGCATCCGCACCCGAATATTGCGTTTACGTGGGACGAGAGCTACACGCTGCCGGAGAATTTCTTCCTGGCATACAAGCGCTCGGGCAACAAGCGTTACCTGGAGCTGGCGCAGCGGTTCCTGCTGGATCAGCAGTACTTCGATCCGCTGGCGGAGGGCGACAATGTGCTGCCGGGCAAGCATGCATACAGCCATGTGAACGCGTTCAGCTCAGCCTCGCAGGCGTACCTGGTGATGGGGAGCGAGAAGCATCTGCGGGCGGCGGAAAACGGCATGAAGTTTGTGCTGGAGCAGAGTTTTGCGACGGGCGGATGGGGTCCGAACGAGACGTTTGTGGAGCCGGGGAGCGGGACGCTGGGCAAGAGCCTGGAGTTTACGCATGCCAGCTTTGAGACCGGATGCGGATCGTACGGGCACGCGAAGATTGTGCGCTACCTGACGAGGATTACGGGCCAGAGCGTGTGGGGGGACAGCCTGGAGCGGGTGTTCTACAACACGACCATGGGTGAAAAGCCGATTGAAGAAGGCGGGTTCACGTTCTACTACTCGGACTACAACAACAACCGCGCGCAGAAGGTGTACTACCAGGAGCAGTGGCCGTGCTGCTCGGGGACGTTTCCGCAGGTGACGGCGGATTACGGAATCAGCTCGTATTTTTATTCGCCGCAGGGCGTGTACGTGAATCTGTTTGTGCCGTCGCGGGTGAAGTTTCAGCAGAAGGGCACACGTTTCCGGATTGAGCAGCGGACGGAGTATCCGTACTCGAACGACGTTGCGCTGCATGTGTGGGGCGAGAGCCCGCAGACGTTTACGATTGCGCTGCGGGTGCCGCAATGGGCTGGGAAGAACACGGAAGTGGCGGTGAACGGCAAGCGGCAGCAGGTGGATTTGCGGCCGGGCGAGTTCCTGGAACTGCGGCGGGAGTGGAAGAACGGCGACGTGATTGAATACACGATCGACCAGCCGATGCACCTGGAAGCCGTGGATCCGCAGCACCCGAACACGGTGGCGCTGATGCGCGGGGCGCTGACGCTGTTTGCGGTCAACGCGCCGGAGAGCAAGTTCACGCGGGCGCAACTGCTGGCGGCGAAGCAGGAGGGGTCGGACGGGCGGCGCTGGAAGGCCGAGTCGGCGGTGGCGCCGGTGACGTTCCGTGCGTTTCCGGATATTCGCGAGCAGTGGAACCGGCTGTACCACGATGTGACGGCGTAACGGCAGCGGCCGGGCGCAAGCTGCGCGACTTTTGATGTCTGACGATACGGGCAGGGATGGTTACGAATCCCCTGCCCGTTTTTTTGTGCGCGCAAGGGCTGGGCCGGGACGGGCCTGATGCGCTGGAAGGCGGCTGAGGGAGTTCCGAGCAAAAGGTTTTCCCGCAGGCGCGAAGGAGCATGCCCGCAGGTGGGTTGCACGGGGTTCTTGGCAGACAAAAGCAGAAAACCTTGTCCGCAGGGAGTGGCGGATTCGCCGGGGCGAAGGCCGAGTAGTGGAATGCGGCCAAAATAGGCGACAGATGGGGGGAATCGTGTGCTGGCGG
>JAJZKY010000739.1 GCA_021803885.1 Planctomycetota bacterium | reverse complement strand
TGAACCGTGCGGCACGGCGATGGTGGCCGTGACCGAGTTCGTGGGCAAAAACATCTTCCACCTGATCAGTCGAAAAATCGTCGGCGATCAGATCAGTAATAAGAATGTAACGCGGGGGGATAATGGTGCCGATCCAGGCGGCGTTGGCGATCCGATGATGGGTCTCGATGATGCGAATATCTGTGATGCCGATCTGATGCCGTCGAGCTGCCGCCAGCAGTCGCTGCCGGAGCGGCCCGTCCTGTAATCGATGCGTCTTCATGATCCGTACCAGAAGGAAGGGATAGATGCTCCAGAAAGCGGGTATCAGCAGGATGGTCAGGCACGTCTCGGCATGGCGCTGAATAAAATAGACGCTCGGCAGCCACTGCGGCACATTTCGGTAGCACCATGACATCACCGTCGCAAAGATGAGCAGAGAGATGACCAGCCCCGCCGTCACCCGAACCATGTCAAGTGCATACCTCCATGCCGGCGGCCACGGATAAATCTGTTTACCCATGGCCAGCCGGTCCATGTCTCGCAGGTGCCGCCAGGTGCAGGCAAATCGATAGATGCCGAGTTGTATTAAAAACAACGCAAAGATGATGATTCCGGCGTACAGAAAGGCAAGCAGACTGGGCGTCTTCGCAAGCGCCGAGTGATACTCCAGTAGATAGCCGAACCCCAGGTGGCGGACACTGTAGTAGAGTCCGGCGAGCACGCCCAACTGCAGCATCGCCAATCGTCCGGCCAGGCGGACACGTATCGAGCTGGCTTTGGCGGAATTTGCATTTAATTTCCGACACGCCCGACCGGCCATCATCCGCGCGACAAGATAAACCGCGCCCAGGCCGCCGAACATCGTGACCACGACGTGTGGCCAGTGATGAAAGTCCTGATGCCCGGTACCAGCGTAAAGAAGCGATACCAGCAGATAAATTCCAATAGCCCAGATCATGGTGGTATAATTTAACTGCAAAACCGCAAAAAAACCGTAGCGCCGGGCGCAGCGGCGGTTGTGGCGGAGAAACAATGAATGTTCAAAAACCCGAATGGCCCCCCTCATAGTGTTCGGCCCGCCGATATGGCAGACCTTGCCGGTCGCAGTTGTCGTCGGACGGACTCCGGCCGAGGGGCTTGGCGACACCGGCCGCCTGCGTGATTACAATGGTATGAGTTTCGCACCCGGGGAATGCATTCGGTGCGCTCGATTTCGATAACGGGAGTATTCTTCAATGAAAAAGACGATCGTTCGCATTATTTTGGCGGTACTGTTTCTGGTCGTCATTGCCGTCGTGATCGTATTTTTTTCCATTGACGGCATTATTAAAAGCCAGGTGCAGACACGCGCCACCGAGGCGCTGGGCGTGCCCACCTATCTGCAGAATGCCTCGCTTAATATTTTTGGCGGAAGTTTGACGCTCAACGGGCTCGCGGTTGCCAATCCCCCGGGCTATCAGGGAAAATATTTGCTCACCATGGGGACCGGCACGGTGACGGTCGATACGGGCAGTCTGCTGAAAAGCACGGTTCAAATACCCGAAATTTATCTCAACAACATCCACATCACGCTGGATCAAAGCGGTCTGACCAGCAATCTGACGGATGTGCTCGCCAACGCGCATAAATATTCGATGGCGAGTTCCGGCACGACCAAGCCCGTCGGCGGGCAAAAGACCGCATCGTCTGCCTCCGGCGGCAAACGGCTGGCCATCGGCCGGATCATCATCCCCAATTGCTCCGTCACTTTGCGTCTGGCTCTGGCGAAAGGCACACCGGGCGCGGGGGTCAGCTTTCAACTGCATAAAATCATTATCAAGAAACCCCTTGATCCCGACGGCCGGCCGCTCCGGCTCGCCGATCTGACCACTGTTATTCTCAGTCAGATTGCGGTGCAGATCGCCCAGAATTCTCACCTGCCACAGACGCTCAGTGCGGCCCTCAAGGGTTCGTCTAATCTCATCCTGAACTCACTTGGGAAAGTTCTGCAGGGGGGATCGGCGGCCACCAAACCGATCGGAAAAGCCGTCGGAAACGTACTCAATAATATCTTCCACCAAGGTGGTTCATCGAAGTGAGCATGCCTCCGGTCAGCGTTATATGGACACACGAATGGCCTGATGTCTGGATTTTCGCCGCCACCTATCTGGGATTGGCTCTGGGAGGTGTGCCGAAGACGAAGCTGGACCGCAGTGCGATTGCACTTCTTGGGGCCATTGCCGTTCTGCTTGCCCGGCGACTCTCATTCAGCGATGCGATGAAGCAGGTGAGTTTTCCCACCCTGGCGCTGCTGATCTCGCTGATGGTTATCTCGGCACAGCTTCGTCTGGCGGGGTTTTATCAGTGGGTGGTATTGCGGATTGTCGAAGTTGCCCGCCGACCGCGCAGTCTCTTGTGGGGCATCATAGCCGCGTCGGCCGGACTCTCCGCATTGTTTGCCAATGATGTTATCTGCCTGATCTTCACGCCCGTGCTCTGCATCGCCCTCAAACGAGCGGGGCGCGATCCCGTACCGTATCTCATGGCTCTGGTTACAAGTTCCAATATCGGCTCAGCCGCCACGTTGATCGGTAATCCGCAAAATATGCTCATCAGCCAGACGGCGCACCTGGATTTTTTCGCCTACAGCGCAACCGTGATTCCGCTCGTCCTCGCGGTGTTGCTCTGCGACGGATTGGTCATTGGATGGGTTTACGGTCGGCGTTTAAGTGCGGTCATTTCCGTCCCGGGCAAGTCCCAACCGGTGCACGAGAAAAATCATCCGGATTGGGGCACTATCCGCAAAACGCTCTTCATCATGACGCTGCTGCTTTTGGCGATGCTCTTTGGAACCATGTTACATCTGCCGATCGCCATTTCTGCAATGACGGCCGCGGGTTTGGTCATGATTTCACGCAAAACTCGCCCCGCAGAACTCTTTTCGCTTGTGAGCTGGAATCTCATTCTTCTCTTTGTCGGACTCTTTATTGTTGTGGGGGATATTCAAAGCCGACATCTTCTCAGCCCCATCATCACACAGCTTGCGTCCATGGGCGTGCACCTCGACGCGTTCCTTCCGTTGTCGCTCGTTACCCTCGTGCTCTCCAATCTGGTGAATAATGTCCCAGCCGTTCTGCTGCTTAAACCCGCGATTCCGCTTTCCGCCACCCTAAGCTGGTATGTTCTGGCCGTCATCAGTACCTTTGCCGGTAATTTCACCATGCTGG
>JAJZKY010000030.1 GCA_021803885.1 Planctomycetota bacterium | reverse complement strand
CAGGACACCAAGCGAGTTCGCCAGCCAGTATGCGGCTAGCCGCATACTGGCTGAAACCAAAAACAGCCGCGGACTAACATCAGACTTGGTACAGGAAAACTAGGCCCTTCACAGCTGCGCTACACTAACACTCTCACTGGTACAAATTACCGGGCAGGCCAGTTGTCCTCCAAGAGTTCGATCCCGTAGGTGCACATCACTGCAAGCAAGGCGTAAGATCGCCGCTCAAAGTCAGATTTACCGAACCGTGCCTCCACGGCAGCCAGTTTACGCTGCAACACAGGGACTAAGAAATTCCCGCTGCCGCAAGCTGGCTCCAGGAACCGAGAATCAATGCGCTCAGTCTCACCCTGGACGAGGTCGAGCATATTCTCAACGAGCCAGCGGGGCGTGAATACCTCCCCGTGATCAGCAACGCGCCTCTTGGACTTGATCAGGTTCATGCTTAGACTTTCTGCTATTCATTTGCTGGAAATTTCAGGATCCCATCAACGACTTCCGAGGTCCTCAATGTAAATACACAACTTTAGGATCTAACGCCGGATTGATCTCGGGACGTACAAACAGGTCGGTCCCATAGTAAGGCTAACTACTGGGGATCCGAAGAACGTCAGCTTCTGCTTGGACTACACAGGTGAGTTCTTGCACGAGATTTCCAAAGCAATGCGTTAGTAATTTTCCTCACCGCCGGCGTAAGCCACTACAGGTTAAAGAGACTATAGGAATAGCTATAGGTAAACTACAGGCCCCCTAGATAAGTCAAGCATTATCAATGCTTTGCAGCGTTTTAGGTCGGCGTTTATGCGTGAATCGGTCGGCGTTTATGCGTGGACGGTCGGCGTTTATGCGTGGACGGCACGCCAATTCACAGTTTTCGGGTCGGTCTTTATGCGTGGATAAAAGCCCTAATCCACAGGGTTTTTGAGGAAAACTTGGATGTGCGATGGGCTTGGTTTGAGTACCAGTCCATACTTCCCTTCCCCAACTTTCGCGTTGGGATATTGAATCAGCACTTTTTTGAGTGCTGTTCGAAATTCAGGCTTGAAATGCTTCAGATTGGAGTAGTCGGATCCGAACTGTGCGGCGAGCGCCTCCCAAGGGATTTCCGTAGGACGAGAGAGGTAGCTCATCCGGTAGGTCAACCAGGTATAAATATCGAGCGCCAGGGGAGAGCGCCGAAGGGCTCGTAGCGCCCGACGATCAATCGGAACATTGTGGGCAATGACCTCCTCAAAGAATCGACTGCCGAGTGAAACATGAGACTGCCATAAGCCAACCTGGTTCGGCTCCAAAGGATGCCACCACATTGCGTAGGAATCGGCAATCATAAAATTCAGGCCAGCGGTTCCGTTTCCCTGCGGGTCAGCGTAGTTGCATGAAATAGTGCAGGAGAAGAGGCGTTGCATTTGGGTGCGAAGCCGAGGGATAGTTCCCCATCTCCCTCCTGTTGGAACGAGATCCAATTCAGTCATAAAGCTAGAGAGCGTATCTCCTAGCAGGAGGGTCCTATCCTTCTTTCGCACTGCTTCTGTGGTGATCCATGCAAGCAGAATGCGTGGGACAGAACCGTATGGAAGACCAATATTTGGGTTCCCAACCAGGCAAAGCTGGAAATTGCCGTTCCTGCGCTGGAAGAAGTTGTCCTTCACCTTGGAATGCGGCAGGGTCGCTTGCACCATGCATCGCGCTACAAATCCCAGGGCGCCTGCATCTTTAGCAGATTGTTCTTCAATGGCAAGAGCTTCCTGTACGAGTTTTTCAACGGTTCGTGGGGTAGGTTTCTTCGGCATGGCGCAATTACGTCATGACTTCATGACGTCAATTCCTCTATGTAAGCTTTGGTAGTCCCTTATCTGTAAAAATGCGGTTTAGACCACGTACTGCAAGAGATTGAATGCTGACCCCTTCGGAGACGGCAAGCTGATGCAGACGCTCCCATTCTGCACGTTGTAGCCGAACAGTGAGGGCGACAATATCCTTCTTCGCTCGCTTCCGTTCCGAACTGTCGGACGAGGAGTTCTGATTTGTAACGGCTTCTGCCGACATTGAGTTGCGTTTTGTAAACGCTGCTAAACCTGTTACTTTTGCACTCATTTCATTTGCTCCTTTAACCAATTCCAGAGGGCATGAATTTCTTGGGATGCCTTCCCTTCAGCCTCGAACTCGGTGACTGCGCGGCCTGTTGCTACAGCTCGTGCGAATGCTCGCCTGTCTGTGATATCGAAAGGGCAAACAGGCAGACCATATTCGGAGAGAACAGTTCGCGTCTCAGCGATTTCCGGTGATCGAAATGGGCAAGCAGAGAGGACGAGTACGGCCTTCTTTTTGGCAGCGCGCACGATCTGGATCGCATTGCTTACAGCCGCCAAGTCAAAGGCAGCAGGGCGACACGGAATCACGACTAGATCGACCAGCTCGGCAATACGTGCAGCATCTGGGGCGGTATGCGGAGCTGTATCGACGATGGCAAGGCTCATCCTGTCTTCGATTCCTGCCTTTAACACCTTGGCTAGTTCGCCTGCGGAAACTGTGACGATAACAGGGGTGTCAGCCTGTCTCGCCTCGCCCCAAACCGTAGCGGATTTCTGAGGGTCGGTATCAATCAGGACAACCCTTTCTCCGCCCTCCTGGGCAGAGACGCTCGTATGGACCGCCAAGGTAGTTTTGCCGCTTCCGCCTTTTTGGCTAAGGAACGCAATCGACTTCATGGCGTCATAGTAGCATGACTTCATGCAACCATGACGTCATTACGTCGTATAAAGAATGGTTCCACCTAACGAACGAAGTGCCCCTTAGATCAGTATTCTCTCTACCTCGTCGAGCGATACCTCGTCATTCCGCCGGTCATAGAGCCCGGTGGTTCGGGAGCTTTCGTGATTGGCCATCTGCTGTGCAACCTCGAGGCGCCCGCCGTTCTGAAGGTAGGCGGTAATGCCGGTCGCGCGGAAGGTGTGGCAGCCGATCTCGGTCCGGATGCCGGCGGCCTCGGCTCGCCGGCGAATCATCCGCCAGACGTCGGGCTGCGTCATGGGATTGCCGGTCAGCTCGCCGGTGCGGCCTTTGGTCGTGCGGAAAAGCGGTCCCTTGCGGTCCTGGGCGATACCGGCCGCGGCAATGTACTCCTCCAGGTAGCGGTCCAGGTTGTGATGCGCCGGCATGGTATGTTCCTTGCCGCCCTTCTCGTGGAGGCGGACCCATCCACGGCGCCCCTGGATGAAGTAGTCCTCGACGCGCATGGCAACGGTCGCGCCCACCCGGGCGAAGGTGTAGACCATGAGGCCGATCAGTGCGCGGTCGCGAAGGCCGGACAGGGAAGTCGCGTCGATCGCATCGAGCAACACCCTTGCCTCATCGGCCGCGAGTACCGGCGTGCGCCCGCGCTTCTGGGTGTGTTTCGGGCCACGCACGGCATGGGCCGGGTTCGTCGGGATCGCTTGGCCGACGACCATCCAGTCGAAGAGCATGCGCAGCGCCGCCAGGCGCTGTTTGACGGTCGGCCGCGAGTGCATCCGCAGCTGGGCCTCGACAAATGCCGCGACATGCACCGGCTGAACCTCGGCCAGATCCTGGATGCCGATCTCCGAGCAGAAGGCAGAGAACTGCCGGACGGCCTCGAGGTAGGCGCGCCGGGTATGGGGGTTGCGGATCCGGGAGGTGAAGAAATCGCGCACCCGGTCCCTGGCCGCCGGCCGGCTCACGAACAGCGAGGGGAGGGAAGAGCGTGTTGTGGAGAGAGTCGTTATTCCCGAATGCTCCGAGGGTGTGGTCATCGGTTTGTCTCCTCAGGGAGGCGTACCCAAGTGGCCGTAGCAGCCTCTCCGCGCTCTTTTCGTTTCTGTTCCCTGACCAGACGCGCGGCCGTACTCTTTGAAATGCCGAGTTCCCGCGCGATCTCCGCCAGCGAGCGGTCTTCCATGCGCAGCCGGAGCAGCTGCTCCATATCGACGGAAACCCGCGGCCTTCCGCCCGGACGGCTCCGCTTCCTGGCCCGGCTGCGCTCCAGGCCTGCCAGGATCCGCTCCGACCGTCGGTTGTGTTCGTGCGTCGCGATCATCGCGATGGTTCCGATCACGGCGTCGCGGCAGGGGCCGGCCGAATCGAGGAACGGTTCGGTGGCGCTTCGGTACTGCACGCCGTAGCTGGTCAGGGTTTGGAGTGTCCGCAGCATTTTCGGGGTGCCCTCCGGACAGAAACGTTCCAGGCTCCAGAACACCACGACGTCGAAGTCGCGCTTCTCGGCCGACCGCATCAGCTTCTGGAACTCCCTGCGGGCCCCGGAGGACTTCTGTTCCTCGACGTACTGGGCGGTGACGATCCATTGCCGGGCCACGGCCAGGTCGCGCAGCTTCTCCAGCTGGGCCTGGCAGCTCACCGGATTCTTCTCGTGAAGCAAGGTTCTGGCATACAGGGCAACACGCATATACTACCGTACCAGTGGATTAGTTTTTTAAACGGTAAAAGGCCTGGAAAAATCAAAAATAAAGCGATTTTGAGCAATTATGGGCTGGACTAATACCCATAAAAATCTGCATTATATGAATAAGATACCCACTTTACTTCCGACAATAGCCATTGTCGGGGTCTATCCGGCTCTTGGCAGGATTTCCCCCTCAAAACACCACCTATTATTACATATTCAAAAACATCGTGTCTAAATATTGGACATGCCTCCTTCTCATTCTGAGCTGTGCTCAGGACACTCTACGGGAGCTTCGGATTTTGACCAGAAAAGTTTAGGGCAATGTCATAGTGATCGCTCACATAATCACGTAACCAATCCTCGATAAACGCCTCAAACCGTTCCTCGCGTCGATCGTTTTCTGCATCGATGCATCCCGCTCCCCGAAACCTGCTGAAGAAAAGGAAGATACCTTCGGAGCTGGTAGTTGGTGTCGTCTGCCTTAAGGTAATCGAGATGGAGGCGAGTCTCCGTCCCCAACTGGAAATCTCCTCATAAACCTCCCCACGCTTTGGGGCGCCGAGGACTTCCATCATTTCCTCCGCCGAAAACTTTACAGCCGAGGGGATCTGTTCCGCGCCGGCACGGCGACGCTCCCTCTCGGCCAGCACGACGAAGGCCAGCCATTTTTCATAGTCAATCTTGGTCGGCAGACCAATATCCGGAGGAGCGGAGAACTTCGCCGAAGCCTTGCTTTGGTCTCCGTTGTCGGTGAACTGATAATCGACAATTCTGCAGGCGCGGCAATTTGACGGAACGCTGAACTCGCCGATACCAAACACGGTATCGAGAAGCTGAGCGGAATATTCGCTTTGGTTCATCATCGCGACTCCACGCCCAACAACCCAGTTGCCGGGATTGCCAGGGCTATCGGTACTGGATCTACAAAATCATGCGTGGACGCCAGGTGCCTCAGCTTCTCCAGAGGGTCAGGCGGCTCACCGGATTCTTCTCGTGAAGCGAGGTTATGGCATACAGGGCAACACGCATGTCTATACTGTACCATTTTCAATAGTATTTGGTACGGATAAAAACGATGCTCCTGGCGCCGTTGAAAGTGGCCGAATCTTCGCGCAAATCATTGAATATAAATTACAAATCTTTTATTTTCAGCGAGCACTTCCAGAACCCAGCAAAACCTCACGCCCGATAATAGTCGATTATCGGGCGTGAGAAGTGGTACCCATTAAATGGGTGTATAAAAAACATCGTGCCATAAATATATCCGTGCCATCATCTCGTGATGGTAAGTTGTATGGAAGCCGGCGCAAACCGGCGGGGAGGAGGTACTCTTCGATGTCCGAAACTTCCAGGGCCAGCGTCTTTACATCCGGGCGCGAACAGCATGTGGTCATTCCGGCCGGGTTTCGCTTCCGCTCCGACCAGGTACGGATCCGCCGCGATCCGGAGAGCGGCGATGTCATCCTCTCGGAAATCCCGGACATCGAGGCGGTCTATGCTGCTCTCGATGCCGCTGATCTGCCTGCCGACTTCTTGAGTGATCGGGACCGGGATCGCCGGCCGCCGGAACCAGGAAAAATATAGACCCGGACCCAGTGCCGACCGAACCAAGGTTGCAGTGAAGCCCCTTCCTGGTAGTATCCAGCCCTGTGCCATCCAGGCACTGAGTTCCGGTCAATCGCGGCGTACCATAACGCCATGGCAGTCTCTAAGAGGGGGGCCGCCGCGAGCTCCGGTCCATCCGTCTCGGGCGACAAGGTAACACAGATCGGCGAAGCGCTCGGACTGAGTAGCCTGGAGGACGTCTCGCTCATGAAAGCGGCTCATCGCGGTTTGAGTTGGGCTGCCGTCCGGCGGTTCTTGGAATGCACGGGTCTTTCCCGGCAGGGCATCGCCCAGTACCTTGGCATTTCAGAGCGAACATTCGCCCGCCGTCAGGAGGCGGGCATCTTTGGGAGCAGAGAATCAGAACAACTACTCCGCCTGGCTGAAATCTACCAAGCTGCGCTCGATCTTTTCGATGGGGATGTGAATTCCACTCTCGCCTGGCTTACCTCCCCGGTCCGGGGACTCGGCAAGGAACACCCTATTGATATGACCAGAAGTGAGTTCGGCGCTCGCGAAGTGCGCGATATGATCGGTCGACTCAGGGAAGGAGTATTTTCTTGATTCAAGGTGGGAGGATCCCTAGCATCCCAGAGATCGGCGCCTGAAATCCAAATAGTAAAGGCATACCAGGAAGCCCACTCGGATCCTGCCGCCAACTACCGAACCTGGGTTGCAGAGTACCGTACTCGGGTTGCAGTAATAGCAGCTGCTCCACGTCATCCCATCCCAACAAAGAATCAATGGAAACTATTGAAAATAAAAGATGATCTGTGTGTCCATCTTGGCCGAAACTTTTCCTCCAGACGAGCGCGGCATAACATCTGCGCTGCAAATGTGTGTTTAATATGAACAAAATCAGTAGTTTACCGGAATTACTGCAACCCGGGTTCGGTAGTTGGCGGCAGTGCATTTTCTGCTGCCCCCACGAACCGAATCTAGCCGCTCAAATCGAGGGGTAGATACCCTCGAGGAGGTTCCGTTGCTCGCAGCTCGGTTAGAAAGTCACCAGGTGTTAGGGTGAGGTCCTATGGCAGTGCGAGGATGGAAGAGCGCTCCACATCTGTTTCCCAAACGAGCATGTCATTTAAATAGCGTGTAATGTGTTGCTTGCGCGATGTTCTGCCATTTAGCTATGGGCAAGCTGGCACCTAGGGAGTGGATGGTTCCCGTAGTCGACTGCAACAACACCGCATAATCGGGGTGTCTTTCTGAACAAATTTTCCCCAGTACGGGGGGGCAAACGGACTCGTCATCCAGGGAATTTTCGCATACAAGTGTAGCTAAATCAATACGATACAAACGCAGCTCGGTTAGAAAGTCACCGGGTGTTAGGGGGTGTCTTTCTGAACAAATTTTCTCCAGTACGGGGGCAAACGGACTCGTTATCCAGGGAATTTTCGCATACAAGTGTAGCTAAATCAATACGATACAAATGTAACTCGGTTAGAAAGTCACCAGGTGTTAGGGTGAGGTCCTATGGCAGTGTGAGCTCCTTGCTGTCTTTCTCGTGAAACCGCACCGAGCTGCGGCGCCCTTGTACAAAGTAATCTTCCACTTTCATCGAAACCGCCGCGCCTACGCGCACGACGGTGTAGACCATCAGTTCGATCAGGGCGCGGTCACGTAGGCAGGGAAGGCGCGGAGGCGTGTATCGATCATTGGGGCGGATCCTCGGGAGACAGCACGAAATTCAGGAACTCTATCCCCAAATTGGTCATCAGGCTTCCCTGGGGAAAGGAAGCATTGGGGTCGACAAGATTTGAAAAGCCTCTGTTCCTGAGGTCGCCGAGAATTGCGGCAGTCAGCCACGGCTGTCCCTTCAATTCCGGATTCAATATCCCGATGGCCGTCCCGTAGTTGCGCTGGCTCATCGGAATTGCCTGCTGATCCCACGGGACCTTCCGGGCCGACCCCCTCCAGATCAGTTCCAAAGTCTGGACATGCGCCGGCAAAAATGCCTCGATGGCATTGAGGAATATATGCTGGCGCAACTCATCCTTCTGCTTTCCGAGAGCAACATTGACGAGAGCGTTGCGCAGATATTCCCGCTTCTTTTGCTGATGGGTAGCGGCTGCGGCTCGGGTCGCCTGGACAGTCGCGGACACGAAGGCCTCATTGCCGGCCAGATTTTCCACCCGAAAACCTTCAACCTTCGCTTCTACCTGGTCCAGCGCATCGGCCAGCTCCTTGAACCACTCATCCCGGCGCCGTGCCACAGCAGGTGCGAGTACGATCGATAGCACCTCCGTGATGCTTCCGCCCAGCCCCGGAATGGCAGCCAGAGCCGCTCTCGCTGCTCCGTATGCTGCATCAGCTTCATCTGGCTCCGGGTAGCGCTCCGCGCGGGAACTGAACAATTTGATCGGGTCTTCAGCCATGTACCTCCCCTTTATTAACGCATGATAAAGGACATTATCATGCGTAAATAAGCCATTACTCATTTGTTCACACAAACGTCACCTCTTTTTTCGAACAGTCTGCTATTCCGCCCCCCTCCAGTTCGCAAACAGGTTTCTGCTCTTACAGATGCCTCTGGTTGCATTCGGCACCAAAGCGTTGGTACTACGTTTATGCCGCCACTTGACGAAAAGCGACCCTCGAATTGGATTAGGTTTCTCTTGAGACGCTGTCGCGCAAACACTGGAACAAACACGCGTCGGTGCGCATTCAAAACACCGACACGTTAGGGCTAGGTCAATTGCAATTCGAAGGAGGGGTCTGAGGTAGAGAATATGCGAAAGTGTGATATGTCGTGTCTTCGTATATATCCACATACTCCTGGCAACCCACATCAGATGTTCCCAGCGTCACGGTAGCAGTATGCGCCGTTCCATTCTGAACGCCAACGGTCTGCGTTTGCGAGTAGGTGAACTTTGAACTGCCGCTGCCAGAGAACGAAAGCCCAAAGGGTCCCGAGAGGCTCCAGCCGTGAGTAAATCCAGTTGAGTAGCTCGTTCCATTCGACATGCTTTGACTGGTTACCGTACTGTCTGAGATTGAATATGTATTCGTTACGGCGCCTGACCCGGCTTGTTGCGGTCCATCCAACAAATCAGCGCCTATATACATAAACCTTTGCCCATCGATGCTGCTTGGTGGTGTCACTTGGTTCGTGTCGTTGGCTAACTCATCCTGAGCGACGATCCCAGTGAAATCCGACGAAGTGCATCCACAAGCATTCTGTGGGGTACACTCGGACGGAGGTAGCGAATTAGCACAAATCATATCCAAGCCTGGAAGAGTTGTGGTCTGCGACCTGACTTGAGGCTCTAGATAGTCGAGTGGGATCTGGGTTGGATCTTTAAACCCAGTGATGTTTCCGTGGAGGATATCTGGTGGGGCGCCCGTTGAACCATATCCAGTGGCATCCGGTGAAGGGCCTATTACATAAGATCCGCTTGACGCCCCAGTCTGGTTCACAGTGACTGACGGGTCTACAAGCAGGAAAACCACATCATCATTATGGTCAATATTTTGCCCTGGAGAGGCGAGTTGGGCCCCCTGTGTTGCTTGATAGGTTGTCGTGAAGGAATTTCTGCTGCCAGATGATGAGCCCTGGCTAAACGTTACGCTATCCGTTAAACCAAGTATTCCTGTACCGAAGGTGAGCGAGTCAGAAGTTGAAAAATTGTTTGAAATAGACGTCGTTGCTCCAGCCGACACCTGCGTCCCATATCCAGTGGTGCTAGCGTTCCCTGGTGGATCATAAAGGAGCGATAGAACCTGATATTTCGGAGCTGCAGTCGCACTGGCAACGACACTATTGCCGGATGTGGTTATAGAGATCGAGAGACTCGGCTGCGAGCACGATCCTTCACATGCATAGTACGCTGTAAAACTTGCCGCTATGCTGCCGCTGCTGCTGTTCGAAGTAAACGATACCGGCAAGGATAATAACTGGCCCTGGCCAGTGAGGTAGATGGAGTTTGGAACGCTAATGGTACCAACGGGAAGGGAGTCGGACGAAGTGCTATAGAAATCTCCATAAATGGCATAGGTCCCTTGTACAAGGACGCTTTGGGTGTAGGTCTTGTTCGCCCCGTAGACTGTGCCATAGGCAGCGTCAGCAGTCTGAGCATAGACTTGTGCACTGAAAGCACCGGAAACAGCAATGACTAACGCGGCAAGGAAATATTTGCGGGAGATGCGGTAGTTCATGGGTAACCCTTTCATCAGACGAACCAAAACAGCAACGTCGTGAGCGTCCTGGTCGGTTCCGAGAGCGGATTACAGATCGGGAGGATATAAGGTCGAGCACAGATAGCGCTACAGGTAAACAATCATGACGCGCGCCTCGCTGCAACAACGTTCATTTGCGGGCAGACCTTTCACGTTAGTCCGAGAGGTAATTTACTCCTGTACCAATGTGGCGTCAAGGTAATAATTCCATCTAAATCGACTGCGCCTGAACCTTATAGGTTTCGAGGACCTGTCTCATGAACAACGCCATATGGCATCTAACATGTTGATAATAAAGATGAAATACGATTCAATGGCAAGAAAACCTGCATCACATCTGGTGCATACCCTAAAAATAGGCGTCTTCGTTCGGCACAGAAGTGCTTGCAGTTAGCAGAAATGGTAATCATAATACTTTAGCCTGTCATGGCGGATCTTCGAGGCGCGCCTCGCGGATCAATTCTGTAAGATGTAGTTGCTTAGGCGTAGTCATGAACTATCAAGGTCGCACCCGCTTCGGAGGATATACATATTCAGTTTTCCTAGTTGGCTTGCTGTTTTCGGTATTCGGTTGCGGCGCTTCGCAGAATCAAACTGGGACCAGTTCGAAGCTGACAATTTATGGCCCTCCGGCGAATGCCACAGCGCCCTTGGGCCAGACAGCCACTTTTGACGTTTTCGCCAGGGGACCCGGCGCACTCACCTACCAATGGAAGAGAAACAACATCGCAATATCCGGGGCAAACCAAGCGTCCTATACCACCCCGCCTGTGACGGCATCGGACACGGACACAACCTATGTCGTCATCGTGTCAGATGGAACATCTTCCATCACTAGTGCGCCCGCGACTTTGACTGTGGGGCCGCGATCGCCTGCAGCCGATGATCTGAGGTTCCAGCAGGTGGACTCGCCGGCGGGCGCAGTCCAAGGGTATGGGGAGCCCATCCAGCTCATTTATCCGGACGGGATGTACTATCCCGTCGCCATTGGAAGCCCGTTGCGGATGGGGTTGGGCCAGTGTGTCCCCGGGGTCGCTCAGGATTGTTGGTGGGATTATGACATCTGGCCTACTCCAACGAGCGAGCCGGTATCGACCTTGTACTGGATCGACAAATACACAAACCTGGCAACCGATTTAAGCTCTGTCGGAACGCCTTTTTTAGACATGGGCGGAAACTCGATGGGGAATATTGTTGTGACATCCCTGGATATCGAGACAGAGGAGGACGTGTTTGCAGCGTCGCTGGTGAAGGGGCCGGCTGGGGGCTTCGACTTGCAATACCAAACCGCCTCGCTACAGGACTTACCCTCGGCAATTGCCAATGATGGCGCCAGCGGCCGGGTAGTGACCGCCATTTCCTTCAATGATGCCACGGGCGATGTCGTATTTCTGTCCTACGGATGGACCTCGGCAGCCAATACCGCCTACGACACCGAGGTTCAAACGGTTCCGTATGATGACATTGGCCCTGCGGCGACGACTCTGGCATCCCAGGGCTACATCCTCACGGCTTTCGGCGGCAACGGCCCCGACGGATACATTCTTGTGGGAACCAAGGTGCAAGGTGATACGCTTCCTCGTCCCATCATGATTTCTCCCAATCTTGCTTATGGAGTCCCCGCCAACGGATATGCAATGGTCGGATGGGCCGTCAATGCCCCCTATAGCGCTAATCCATCTCCGCCTGTTTGGATTTTCGAAAAATAGCACGATCTAACAGAGCAGCGGAACTTTAGCGCCGACGATTCCAATTCTGATCCGCGCAAGAAGTTCAGCTCGCCCGCTAAGATGTGCGGGCATATTGTGGATTATTGCGAAAGTACTTTTGGAGGGCATCCACAAGGGCCTGCCCCTGCTTGTTCCAAGCCGGTGATTGATTTTGTACCGCGCGTGCATGCCCAACCGTTCCCCAGAAAGACGGCGCGGTTTTTATTTTCTTGGACCACACCACTTTCCCCGAACGGTTGCGTAGTTGATAAAGCATCACCAGATGCGCACGGCCAGCGCCCCAGCCGATCAGGCTCCGCGCCGCAGTACTCCCACCCGAGAAATCAAGCTCTTTGCCGGTCAGCGTCCACGCGTCGGCGGGAGCAGTGTGCATCGCAGAAAACTGCACCACACGGGAAAACAGGGTCGAGTATTGCAGAGCATCAAGGTCGGCCCGCTGGGTGAGTGCAACTGCATGGGCTGCTTTCGGTTCGCATTTGAACTTCGCAATCCAAAGACTCTCCCCGGACTTTTTGCTGGTGGTAGCCGGGGTGGAATTGTTAGCCGATGCCGACTGGATGTTGGAGTTATTTTGAGCGCTCGCGGTGGCCGCAGCTATCGCGAGAACTACCGCCCAACCACAGACCTTAATCGACGTCCTTAACCTCATTGCAATTCTCCTTTCACGAGTTTTCAACGCTATAGACACTCGGCCCCATTTGATAGGCGCATACCGGAAAAGAACGCCCCCCACGGGATCTCTTGCGGAGCCCCAATTCGACCAGTCACAGGACATGATAAGCCAATCATTTGTTCTGCGAATTTTTGGGACGAGCGGAAGACCAGTGCGAGAAATCGCAGAGGTAGTGCGTAACTGTCCACAGAAACGGCACAGGTCCCGGCCAGCACAGACGCATGGGGCACGCCGCCACGGTGATGCAGCCCCAGACCTGCATGGCGGAGTTCACCGTTCCTTTTCAAAATCCCCTCTGCTTTTTTGCCGCTCGCGCTTTTGTTGCCGCTTCCGTTCCTGCAGGGCCTGTCGTTCGGCCAGGATTTGCGGATCGGCATCGCGCTGAGCGAGCTTGCGCAGCACCGTCTCCCGGGCAAGCTGCAGGCCGTCGATCTGTAGATCGATCTTGCCGATCCGGGCCTCATTCTCCTCACGATTCAGCCTGGCCGCTATCTCCCACCCCTCTTCGTGCCCGATCCACTGAGCCTCGATAGCGTCTTTCTGCTGGACCAGGCTGTGCTCGATCTTCCGCGCCTCGGCGGCCTCGGTAGCCCACTGATCCAGCCGTGGATCTCGCTCGTGAAGTACGCGGAAGAGCCAGCTTTTGGTGTACCGATGCCCGGCGATCTGCATCTCTGCTTTGACGGCCCTGGCCTGCTCATGCCGGATGCTCTGATCGAGCGACTTCAGTTGCTGGGCGTAGGTAGGGACGTAATAGCCGCCCACCCCGCCGCCTGGAACCGGCTGCGCCTCGAACCACGCCCGCCCGCTCTGATACTTCGCCCCCTGAAGCAGGGCCATCCGCTTCTGCTGTTCGAGAGCTGCGGTTTGCTGATCGATCCACCTTGCCCCCTCTTCCCGGCTCGCCAGCGGGTCGATCTTCCCCAGCACGGCCTTCGTCCAGGCCTTCGCCAGCTCCTGCCTCTGGTCCGGGGAGTTGAGCAGCGCGTCCAGTTGCTGCCTGGCCGTCTCCGACTGGGTCTGAATCGTCTCCAGCTCGGCATTCGCGGCCTGGACCTCGGCGGCGGTCGCCGCCCGGTCCGCCCACGCCTTCCGCCGCATCATTCCCACCACGGCCGGCCCCATGTGCCGGGTGGGCATCCGCTCGATGCCCTGGGCTTCCAGGCTGCGGTGGTCGATACGCTCCTCCCGGCCCGCCCGTTCCAGCGCGGCATTGACATGCAGCGCCCAGCTCTCCCGCCACTGCTCCAGTAAAGCCGGGTCATTCCACTCCCTGGCCTTCGCCCCGAACACCTCCCCTTCGAGGCTCCGCATCGTCAGCAGAACATGCGCATGATGGTTGCGCTCGTCGCCCTTGCGGCTGGGAGTATGAATCGCCACATCGGCAACCATACCCCGCGCCACATACTGCTCCGCGACATAGCCGCGAACCAGTTCGCGCCGGGCATCTTCCGAGAGCTCGTCCGGAAGGGCAAGTATGACCTCACGGCAGAGCTGCGCATCCTTGCGCTTCTCCCCCGCTTCGACCGCATTCCAGAGCATGGCGCGATCCGTCGCCCATGCGGGCGAACCGGCGGGAGCAAGGATCTCCTTATAGCGCACGCTGGACCGGCGCTGCTGGTAGTCATGCACTTCGCCGGTACGGCTGTCGGCGATTACTTCACCGGAACGGTAGGCGGCAGAAGCGGTGGCACTGCGACCGCTGCTTCTTCCGATTACCTTCGCCGACATGTGATAGATCGCCATTGCGCTCCACCGATGGTGATCGGCCTCGTTTTTTCTGATCCAGTTGAAATGTTAGTCTTCGGCCAGAACTGAGCCTGTCAAGGCGGAGGGTTGGCTGATGAAGAAGAAGCGCTTCAGTGTGGAACAGATCATAGGC
>JAJZKY010000738.1 GCA_021803885.1 Planctomycetota bacterium | reverse complement strand
TCGATGGTCTGGGGCGAGGCGGAGGTTGCCGGGAACTGGGCATAGCCCTGCGTGCGGGTCAGTTTCAACACCGAACCGGAAGAGCCGGTATAGAGATTACCAGCAGCGTCGATCGCCAGCGCGGCGGGCGGGATGGAGGCCACGGTGAACGATGCGCTGTTGGCGCTGGCGGGCACGGCGAGAATCGACGCGCTATCGGCCACCAGCAGGTTGCCGGCGGCGTCTGTCACCACGGCCGATGGGGCGACCGCGGAGGTCGAGACGGTGGTGCGCGTATTTGTGCCCAGGTTGAAGCGGTAGATGGCCGGCGCGCCGGGATCGGCGACGAGCAGATTGCCGGCGGGATCGATGGCCAAGCCGGCGGGCGAGACCAGTGGTCCGAGCGCCAGCTTGTGCTCCACCCCGGTGATGGGGTTGATCTGGTAAACGGCCTGCGCCGCGGAGTCGGACACGTAGAGATTGTTGAGCGCGTCGACGGCGAGACCAGCGGGAGTGGTGAATGTGAAAGGCAGAGTTGTAACGGCGCCCGTGGGCGAGATTTGCGTCACTGTACCCGCGGAAGTATCGGCCACGTAGGTAAACCCGCGCGGGTCTACGGCGATGGCGCCCGGAGCGGTGAGGGTCGCCAGCGCGGTTCCAGTGGCGCCGGCGCCCTGCGCCATGGCCGCGGGAGTAAAGCGCAGCAGTTGTTTGCTGTTGGCGTCGGAGACATAGACGTTGCCGGCGTTGTCCGTCGCCAGACCGGCCACGGCAAGATTCGAGCCAAAGGTGCTGCGGCTGGCCGGATCGACGGTGGCGCCAGCACCCAGCCCCACGCCAGTGAGAGCAACCGTGGCTGTATTGCCGGCGGAGCTGCTGACGAGCAATGGTGTAGAGCGCGCTCCCGGCAGGACCGGCGTAAAGCTGGAAGAGAGCAGGCAGTCGGCGGTTGAATCCGGATTGGTGGTGCAGGCAGGCGTGGTCAGAGACCACTCGCCGGCGGTGTAGGTGAGACCGTTACTGGCAAGATTGTCGCCTGGGATAAAGTGCAGTTCCACCGGCTGCGTCGTGGTGGTTCCCGTTGCTGTGGCCGGCGACGCCAGATCGGTTGTTACCTTGCGGATGCGCTGGTTGAGCGTATCCGAAATATAGAGGTTGCCGAGCGAGTCTGTGCCCACGCCGATGCCGTTGCCGGCGTCACCGATGATGGCCTGTGTGGCCGGGCACCCATCGCCGTAGTTGTCAGTAGCCGTGGAGCAGTTGGTGGTTGACATGCCCGCGATGGGACGGATGTAACCGGTTTGGCTGTCGAGGAACCAGATGACGCCGTTGCCGTCGGAGATATAAAGGTTGCCGTCGGGTCCGATTCCCAGTTTCTGAGGGCTCATGGAGATGTTCGTCGCCAAAGTGGGGTAGGTTCCCGCGTAAGTCGCGGTTTGTCCTCCCGCAATGGTGTAGATGTCGCCATTGACGGGCGATGTGATGCCCAGTTTGGCCAGGAGATTGTCGAGCGGCGAGTTGGTTCCGCAGGTGACGCAGATGACGCGAACCGCGTGCGAGTCGGCGACGTAGACATTCAGATTGGCATCAGTCAACACGCCCTGCGGATTATCGATGGTGGCCGCGATGGCTGGGCCTCCGTCGCCCGTGGAAGTGGCCACGCCGGTTCCGGCGATGGTCTGAATGGTTCCGGTTGTGTCTACCTCGCGGATGGTATTGTCGCTGGTATCGGCGATGTAGACATTGCCCAGCGCATCGGCCCAGACTCCGCGCGGCCCGTAGAGAGTCGCGGAGGTAGCCGGTCCGCCGTCGCCGTTGCTAGCCGTGGGCGTACCTCTAGTGCCCGTGCCGGCAACCAGCGAGAGCATGCCGGTGGCGGCGCTTACCTCGTACACCTTGTTGTCGCTGTAACCGGCAATGTAGACATTGCCCTGCGCATCGACAGAGATGCCGCGCGGCTTGTTGAGCTTTACCTCGGTGGGAATGCAGGTGGTGGTGGCATTGGGGACGCAGGTCGTGCCGGAGACATAGCCGGCAAAATCGGTGATGATGCCGCTCGGCGCGATGCGGCGCACCTCGCTGGCGGAGGCGTCGGTCAAATAGACGTTGCCGAAAGGATCGGCGTCAACGCTGCGCAGGTCGTCGGAAGTACTGAAGGTGACGGATGTGGCCGGGCAGCCGTTCCCGTACTTATCGGTAGCCGTTGCGCAATTGGCAGCGGCACCTCCGGCGAGGGTGGTCATGGTGTAAGGCAGCGCCAGCGGGCTTTGCGGCAGCGGGATGATGGCCGGCAGATTCACCGTGATGGCCAGAGGCGTTGACGTGGAGCTTCCGAAGCTGCCATTGCCGGCGTAGGCCGCGGACACGGAGTCAGCGCCCACAGGCAAATTGGCCGTCGCCGTTGCAATGCCATTCACCAGCGGGCTGGTGGACAACGTGGCGGGGGTGCTGTTCGTTGCCGTTGTGTAGCTGAAAACAACGCTTCCAACGGGTGTTCCGGCCGAGGAGGTCACTGTTGCGCTGAAGGTAAGCGGATGGCCCAATGATGTAGTTGTGTTGTTGGCTGAAAGCGCGGTCGCGGTCAGGGCCGGCTCGACGGTGACTTGCGCGGCGGAAGAGGTCGATCCGGCATTCTCATTGTCGCCGCTATAGATGGCGACAATGCTGTAGGGAGTGGTGCTGTAGGGCAGATTCAAAGTGGTGGACGCCGTGCCGGAGGCGAGCGCCGAGCTGGCATAAACCGTATTATTCACGACGAACTCGACCGTGCCTGTCGGGTTACTGCCCGAAACCGTGGCCGATGCGGTGATCGCGGTCCCATAGGTGACGGTGGAAGGCACTCCGGAGAGCGCGGTTGTTGTCGATGCCAGGCTGCCCGCGTTGACGGTCACAACGTAAGGGCCGGCCGTGGTGTACGGCGATCCGGAAGGCGCGACGTAGTTTGCATCCCCCGAATACGCTGCACTGAAGGTGTGTGTGCCGACCGACAGCCCGCTTAGTGGAATGAAGACTGTATCGGTGTTGCCGGGAAGCGTGACGGTGGTGGTATTGCCGGTGAGAGCATCGGTCAACGTTACGGTTCCGGTTGGATACGGGGCGCCACCCACGGCAGGAGTGAGAATCACAACTGCGGTGGCATTTTCCCCGTAGGTGATGGTTTGCGGCAGGCCCGCGGGGCCGGTTAGCTCCGGTGCGATGGCGGTGAAGTTGCACTGCGGCGGCGATCCA
>JAJZKY010000737.1 GCA_021803885.1 Planctomycetota bacterium | reverse complement strand
GATCATCGTGTCGGGGGGGGGGAGGGATATTACTAACGCACTTACTACGCCACAGCACCTGCCAAACCGGATGCTAGTCCGATACAAACGTTCTCGCAATAGCTAGTCGATCCTGAAAAAATTAATTTGGGGTTTGAGGTGCAGTGGAACGGAAAACCAGGTTAAGGATTTTCATGAGTCGGTGTCCTCTGGATTACGCAGTGGACGCAATTCTCCCTTGGCCACGGCATCCGGCATCGAAGAAAATGAATACCTGCCCAGCATATTGATATTTTCGTGCTGTAACGGCGAGAAGCGATAGACGTCTTCGTCCTTCACCCGATAGCCTTCCGTCCGCAGTTGATTCAATGCGGCCTCGATGTAGATGGTGTTCCAAAGCACAACCATGTTGAGTACCAGACCGAGTGCACCCAGTTGGTCTTCCTGGCCCTTGCGATAATTCTGGCGAAGTTCGCCGCGCTTGCCATGGAAGCCGGCACGAGCGACGCTGTAGCGGCCCTCGCCGCGGTTGAGCTGAGTCAGCGTGGCTCTGCGCTTGGCTTCGTCGTCAATATAGGTCAGAGTATGCAGCGTTGTATCGATGCGGCCGAACTCCGCGATGGCTTGCGCCAGCCGGGTAGGCCGGTCGCCAACCTGGAGCGTACGCATGATGCCGGCGGCTGGAACGCGGCCGAGTTTGAGCGAGCCAGTCAAACGGAGCATATCGTCCCAATGCGGCGCAATCTTTTGCAAGCTGATGTGATGCGCTGAGGCTGAGTTGAGCAAACCGTAGTCGGCCTTCTGGTCTATCCTCCAGAAGCGTGAGCCGCCAACATCGGCCAGACGCGGGCAGAAGCGGTAGCCGAGCAGACGAAACGGACCGAACACTACGTCGCTGTAGGTGCCGGTATCGGTCATGATCAGCGTGGCTTGCAATTCGGTCTGCTGTTCCAGAACTACGGCCAACAGGATCAGGCGGTACTGTCAAATCTTTTGTGTATACGTTCTTGGTTGAAGTTTCGTGAATGTTCAGGCGCATTGGTGTGGGAAGCGAGCTTCCCACACCAATGCGAAGCGGTTGAGGGCCTCCTTCCAGCCCTGAACGGCATTCCATTTTCTGGCCAGATTTCTCAGTGAGCGTCAAGCCTGGTCGGCGTAGAGGTCTCGGAACTTTTTGATGCGCATGAAAAACAGCAGGTATGTGAAGTAAGCTTCTGGATTGTCGTACTGGAACTCGCGCATACCTCGCATGCATACGGGTATTCCAATTCTTGCTTTCCTGCTGGAAATCGAAGCTTCTCCTTCAGCACTAAAGTTCTCCTTCAGTACTTTCGTAACGCTAGCGACGAATATCACATGCAACCTACAATAACAACATCCGTCATTGATTCATGCACTTATTATGGCCGACTTTCATTGCACCGCGATGATTCGTAAATACGCTGGCGAACCCTTATGGCGCAACTTGTAGAATCTTTCGGAGACCGGCAATCGTCTGAGCCGTTCACAATCCCGTTCGGCGATCTGCCGCAGCGGCTTGATCGCCTCCTGCTGACTGTCCCTTCGATCTCCGAGCTGTATTCGCGTCTCGGCGATTTCCTGCTGCATGTTGTCAAAGTGGACGGAGTCTGGCTGGGATCGCCAGACGAACAGAAGAAAGTTCTCTGTCATTTTTCGGCGGGCGAGGGTGTGGAGAGATTTCTTTCCGCAGGCGCAATCCAGATCGACGAGAACTCTAACGGCCCCCTGGCCCGCGCCTGGCGCACGAGGATTCCTCAATTTGCTCTCGATTGGACGGATGATCAAGATCATCTGCCCAGTGCATTTTGGCGGGAGCGCGGACTTCGCTTCGGCTGGCGTTCCTCCTGTGCGATCCCGGTTTCCGGAACCGGCGGTCAGCGCGACATTCTGGTTCTTTATAGCAAGCGTTCCAGGTTCTTCGGCAGAGAACATATCCGGCGATTCGTCCTGCAGCTGCACAGCCTGCTCGGCTTCGCCCTGGAACGGCTACGATTGCTGGAAGCGATCATAAAAGACCGGCAGACGCTGGCCCTCTACAAAACCGCGATGGACGCCTCAGTCAACGGCATCCTGATCGCGGAAGCGACCGCCGACCTGCCCATCTGTTATGCCAATTCGGCCTTCGAGCGCATTACCGGATACAGCGCGGAAGAGGCTATCGGAAGAAATTGCCGCTTCCTCCAGGGCGCGGACACTGCCCAGCCGCAATTGGAAACCATTCGCGAAGCCCTTCGCGAGGGAAAATCATGCACTGTGGAGCTAAGAAATTACCGCAAGAACGGCACCATGTTCTGGAACTCGATCAGCATTGCTCCGGTGCGGAACCATACAGGCACCGCGACCCACTTCATCGGCATCCAGAGAGATGTCACCGATTTAAAAACTCTTCTGAGCCAGAGGGACCATTCCAATGCCCTCTATCGCGCGCTGATGAGCACAGCGGAGTTGGTGGTCAAAGCGCAAACGGAACGAGAGTTGCTGGCAGAGTTGTGCCGGCTGCTGGTGGAAAGCAAACTCTTTGGTCAGGCTGGAATCTGCCGCCCCAGCTCTACCGGCGACCTGGAAATCCAATCCATCTGCAGCAACAACGACCTGGAACCGATCTCCGATCTACCCAATGTGGTCGCCGGGAACGAGGAAGCCATTTTGGTGCGTGCATGGCGTCGCAGCCAGATCCAATTCACGAATGACGACCTCGCGGATTCAACATGCGTGCCGATCCAGAACCACGATAGAACACACGACCGCCACGCCGAGGCTGTTGTTCCACTCTTTCGGGACGGAGAGATTTGGGCGCTGCTGACATTGCTATCCTGCGAGCCCAATATTTTCAATTCAGAATTGTTGGAATTGATGGAGCGGATCGGGAGACTGGCCGGGCACGGTTTGGATGCGCTCGATCTTCGCCAAACACTGGAAGAGGAGCGCGGATACCAGTCGTGGCTCGCGCGCCATGATCCGCTGACAGACCTGCTGAATCGCCGCGGACTGATGGAACATGTGGAGGAGGCCATTCTCCGCTCGCACCAGCGGAATAGATCGATGGCGCTTGCGTTGATTGATCTGAATGGATTCCGCGTGTTGAGCGAGTTGCACGGCCACCCGGCGTGCGATCGGATGCTGCGCACGGTTGCCGACCGGCTGCAGACATCTTTGAGGCCGGGCGACGTGGCGGGAAGATTGGATGGAGACGAATTCGTGCTGCTCC
>JAJZKY010000736.1 GCA_021803885.1 Planctomycetota bacterium | reverse complement strand
TAGGCAAGGAGTTGTTGTTTCGGGGGAGGAGGGGCGCCGGAGCGTAGCGAAGGCGGCCCTCCTCCCCCGAGGCGCGTGCGGGAGGGGGTCAGGCGCGTTTGCGGCGGCTTTGCTTGAGGCGGTAGGAGTCGGCGTTCATCTCGAGGATGTGGAGGTGGTGGGTGATGCGATCGAGCAGGGCGCCGGTGAGCCGCTCGGAGCCGAAGATCTCGGTCCACTCGTCGAACGGCAGATTGCTGGTGATCAGCGTTGAGGCGCGCTCGTAGCGCTGGCTGATGGTCTCGAAGAGCAGCTCGGCGCCGGTTTTCGACAGCGGCACATAGCCGGGTTCGTCGATGATCAGCAGTTCATGGGCGGCGATCTGCTTCTGGAAGCGGCGCAGATATTTTTCGTCGCGCGCTTCGATCAGTTCGCCGACCAGGGCGGCGGCGGTGAGAAAACGGAGGCGGTGGCCTCGCTGGCAGGCGGCCAGGCCCAGAGCGAGCGCGATGTGGGTCTTGCCCGTCCCGCTGTTGCCGAGCAGCAGGATGTTCTCCTTGCGGTCGAGATACTCTGAGCGCGCCAACTCCAGCACCAGGGTCTTGTTCAGCGCCGGGATGGCCAGGAAGTCGAAGCTGTCGAGGCTCTTTACAACCGGGAGCTTCGCCTGCCGGATACGGCGCTCCGTAGCGCGGCGATCGCGATCCAGTAACTCCAGTTCAGTCAGCCGCAGCAGATACTGCGGGAAGGTGGACTTCTCCTGGGCGCAGGTGCGAGCCAGCTTGTCGTACTCGCGCAGCATGGTGGGTAGCCGCAGAGCCTTCAGCTGATGTTCGAGCAGAACCTGCGGCGTGTCGGCAGTGGTTGAGCTCATAGCATCGCCTCCAGCGTGGGAGGCTCAGCCGCGGGCAACGACAGCAGGCTCATGTACTCTGCGGCACGCGTAGTGCGCACCTGGGCCAGCGGCAGATGCGGCCAGTTGGCCATATCCAGCCGTGGCGGCCTGAGCTCGATCCGGCACAGCAGCAGATGCCTGACGGCGTCGAAGCTGACCGCGCCTAACGCAAGCGCCTGCTCGACAGCAGCCGTGACCTCTTCGAACGCGAAGTGTTCGATCAGCCGCAAGACCTGGATGTACTCCCGCGCGGCGTGTTTAAGGTGTACTCCAGCATCTTGCTCACCGTCTTGCGCGCCAGACCGAACTCCCGCGCCGCCGCCCGCCGGCTCATCCCCTCCACCAACACCGCCCGCCGCACTCTCGCGTATAGCTCCACCGTCTTCATCCCTCCGGTATCCCACAGAAAATAAGCATCCTATGAGATCCGAACCGCTCTCGGAACCCAATTAAGAACCTGCTTGTCTGTGAAACTGCAATCTGGCGGGGTGGTCTACTTTTACTCCGCCACGAACCGGCGCTCACGCGCCGCTTCGTGGTCTATTTTTGCTCCGCCGCGTACATTAAGGCAGCTACCCCACTTATTTCGAGTTTGGGCATAGTTAAACCGATCAGGCAGACATATACCCTCTCCCGCTTTTCCGCTACGTTCCAGATTGTGAAGGTGTTATGCGTGGCCAGAATGGACAGAAGTACTCATTCGGCCGGCAGTTTTGCCGTATTTAAAGTCCGCTGCGTCTGCCGATTTCGCCATCCGGGCTTGGGCCGCTTCCATCATACTGCCTGGAGACGCACACAGCGCGGCTGGATTGCATTTGCCGACGCCAGAGCTGTCAGCCACCCTTCGGCTTTCCGCTCCGCATGTGAGAGACTGGAGGTGCGACACTCTCCGGCGCGGCTTGCTTGCGCGTCTATCTTCAGCGCCGCCTTCCGCCATTGCCATCGGGGCACAGAGCAGCCGTTTGCGGCGCCTCACCGCAGCGGACTGCGGCTGCGCGCGCGATCCGGAGCAATCTCATCATCAGGACTCGGAACCACAATGCTCAGCGTCAGCAACATCACGATGCGCTACGGCTCGAAGGTGCTCTTCGAAGACGTAACCACGACCTTTGTCCCTGGCCGCCGCTACGGTCTCACCGGCCCCAACGGCGCCGGCAAGTCCACATTTATGAAGATACTGGCCGGCGAACTGGAGCCGCAACAGGGCTCCGTGGTTCGCCCGCGCAAGTGCGGCGTGCTGCGCCAAGACCAATTCGCCTTTGACGCCTATCGCGTGATCGACACCGTCATCATGGGCAACAAGGCGCTATGGGCCGCTCTGGAAGAGCGCGATCGCATCTACGCCAAACCAGAAATGACCGACGAGGACGGCATGAGGCTGGGCGAGCTCGAAGGCGTCATTGGCGACGAGGACGGCTACACAGCCGAGGCCGCCGCGGCAGTTTTGCTCGACGGCCTGGACATTCCCGAGCCGCTGCACGAACGCAAGATGGCCGAACTGCAAGGTGGCCAGAAGGTGCGCGTGCTGCTGGCGCAGGCCCTCTTCGGCAAGCCCGAGGCGCTACTTCTGGACGAGCCCACTAACTACCTGGATCTCGACTCCATCCACTGGCTGCAGGACTTCCTGGTGAACTACGACGGCGTACTCATCACTATCTCCCACGATCGACACTTCCTGAACAGTGTAACCACGCACACCGCCGACATCGATTACCAGACCATCATCACGTACACAGGCGGCTATGACGATATGGTCCTGGCGAAGACCCAGGTTCGTGCGCGCCTGGAGGCCGAAAACGCGCAGCGCGAAAAGAAGATCGCACAACTCAACGAGTTCATCGCGCGGTTTGCCGCCGGTACACGCTCCTCGCAGGTCACCAGCCGCCGCAAGGAGGTCGAACGCCTGCAGACTAACGATCTGGCCCGGTCCAACATCCAGCGCCCGTACATCCGCTTCGACCAGGTGCGCCCCAGCGGAAAGCATGTTCTGGAGTTCAAGGAGTTAACGAAGTTTTACGGGAATCTATCGGTAATCAAAGGCTTTACGGCCAACATATTGCGCAGCGAAAAGATCTGCTTGATGGGCCGCAACGGGGCCGGCAAAACCACGCTGCTCAAAAGCCTGCTGGCCAACTATCCAGGGCTCTCCGATCCGGACTTCACGCTCGATTCCGGCTCAGTCGTCTGGGGCCACGAAGCACAGATCGGTTACTTCCCTCGTGGAAGACCCACAAACGCGTTGCCACTTCGTCGATCAGGTCGTGATCGTGTGTGACCAATAGAACCGTGCCCTCGTACCGTTGCAGGGCGATGTTCAGCGCGTTAATGGCTTCGAGGTCA
>JAJZKY010000735.1 GCA_021803885.1 Planctomycetota bacterium | reverse complement strand
GCACGGACGCGGACAGGCGTTCCTTATTATGCTCAATTTATTTCGACAACGCGAAAAGTTCGTGCGCTGGGTTTTGGGCGGTCTGCTGGTGCTGATTTGCATCGGCATGACCATGACGCTGATTCCAGGTTTTCTTTCCGGTCCCGGGTTCGGCACCGGCAGTGACACGATCGCCATCGTGGAAGGCCATAAAATCTCGGCCACGCAGCTTGATCAGGCGCTGCAGCAGGAAGAACAACAGGAACAGATTCCCGCTTCATTTTTGCCCTACGTCGGCAATCAGATTCTGCAGAGTCTGATTCTTCGGCAAGCGGAATTGAATATGGCGCGGCGCCTCGGGCTCAAGGTCAACAGTGCCGAGATTGTGCACGCCCTGCGGCAGGATCCGAATATTTTCCCCCAGGGCAAGTTCATTGGCGCGCAACAATACCGGTCGCTGGTGGCGCAAGCCCACCAGATGACAGTGCCGCAGTATGAAGCGCATCTGGGGCGCGGCCTGCTGGCATACAAATTCTACACACTGATTACCGATGGCGTGCGGGTCAGCCCGGCCGCGGTGCGCGCCGAATTTGAACAGGAATACGCCAAGGCGCGCATCGGCTATGTCGCCCTGGATCCGCGGCAAATCGCGAAGACATTGCCACCGCCCCAGCCGGCCGCCCTGCAAGCGTATTACGCTGCCCATCGAGACGCGTTCCGCAGCCCCGAACGCCGGCAAATCGAGTTCGTGCTGGCCAATCCGGCGCAACTTTCTGGCCAGATACAGGTATCGAGCGCGCAAATCGCGCGGGCGTATGAGCAGAATTTATCGCAATATCAATTCCCGGAACGGGCCAAGGTGGAACATATTCTGATTAAAACCACCGGCTTGACTCCGGCCCAGACCAAACAGGCCAAGCAAAAGGCGCTCGGCATTTTGGCACAACTGCGCAAGGGAGCGCATTTTTCCGTTCTGGCGAAGAAATATTCCCAGGACCCCGGCAGCGCGGCCAATGGCGGCAAGCTGGGCTGGATTGAACCGGGCCAAACTGTGCCCGCCTTTCAGCAAGCCGCGTTTTCCCTGCCAATTGGCCAGCTCAGTCCGCTGGTCAAAACTGTCTACGGATATCACATTATCAAGGTCCTGGCCCGGCAACCGGCGCATACCGAAAGCCTGGCGCAAGCTACTCCCGCAATCGAGCAGAGCCTGCAGCAGCAAGCCAGCGAGCGGGCGGCGCGCAATGCCATCCAGCGCGTCCAAACCCTGGCAGCGAGCGAACCCTTGTCCCAGGCGGCCCGCCAATTACATCTGACCTTTATCAAAACTCCTCTGATCAGCCAGACCGATCCGGTGGAATATGTGGGGGGAAACCCGGAATTCACCCATGCTGTTTTTAGCGCGCCGGTGAACAGTCTGACCCCGCCGATGCGCCTGCCCGCGGGCTACATCGTGGCCAAGGTCAAGCAAATCCAGGCGCCTGGAACGATGCCTTTCAGCACCGTGGCGAATCGGGTGGCGCGTGATCTGCGCCGGCAACAGGCGCAGGCGCTGGCCGTCAGCCGGGCGCAAAAAATCGCGCAAATGGCGCGCCAGAAAAGCCTGGCGGCCGCCGTGGCCCGCTGGCATTTGAAAGTCGTAACCAGTCACCTCCTGGGCCGGGATGATGAACTGGCCGGCATTGGTCCGGTCAGCGGGTTTTTCGGCCAAATCCTGAGCCTCAAGCCCGGACAGGTTGCCGGTCCGGTATCGTTGAGCCGAACTCAGATCGTATATACCCTGCTGCAGTTGAAACCGCCGCCTTCCGGCGCCTTTGCCCGGTATCGCAGCCAGGTTCAAACCACCTTGCTGAACCGCAAACGGCAGATGGTTTTTACCGCGTTCACCGATGCGCTGCAGGCGCGTTTGCAAAAAAGCGGGCAGGTAAAAATTAACCAAAGCCGGCTGGATAGCCTGGTAGGCGGCGCGGGCAGTTAAACTCGTTTTCCCGGCAAAACGGCATGAAAAAAATTCCCGTAGGCATTTTAGGCGCCACCGGAGTGGTCGGGCAGCGCTTTCTTTTGCAGCTGCATGCACACCCGTGGTTTGAGCCGGTCTGGCTGGCGGCCTCCGACCGTTCCACCGGCAAGCTCTACCGCGAGGCTGCCGCCTGGCGGCTGGCGGAACCATTGCCCGAGCGGATGAGCACCCAGGAACTGCGGCCGCCACGGCCGGGCGACTGTCCGGCGCGCGTTATTTTTTCCGCCCTCGATGCCGCGATCGCCGCCGAACTGGAACCCGCATTTGCCGCCGCCGGCCATCAGGTGATTTCCAATTCCAGCGCCCTGCGCATGCATCCCGCAGTGCCGCTGTTGATTCCTGAAATTAATCCCGATCATCTGGAACTGCTGACCCGGCAAAAGCAGCTGGAATGGGGGCGGCGCGGAGGCGGCATTGTCACCAACCCGAATTGCTCGACCGCCGGATTGGCATTGGCGCTGGCGCCCTTGGAGCGAACCTTCGGGTTGCGCAAGGTCATGGTGACGACGATGCAGGCCGTATCCGGCGCCGGGTACCCAGGCGTAGCCTCACTCGACATTCTGGGCAACGTGGTGCCCTATATCGGCGGAGAAGAAGACAAAATCGAACGCGAACCGCAAAAAATTCTGGGCCGGCTGGAAGCGGACGGGGTCGCGGCAGCGGATTTCCAGATTTCCGCCGCATGCAACCGCGTGCCGGTTGAAGATGGGCACCTGGAATCGGTCAGTCTGGATTTGCGGCGGCCGGCCAGCCGGGAAGAAATCCTGGCGGCCTGGCAAAGCTTCCATGGCCGCCCGCAGGAACTGCGCCTGCCGGCCGCACCCGCGCAAGTGGTGGAATATCTGGAAGCAGCCGACCGTCCGCAGCCCCGGCTGGATCGGAACCGGAATGCGGGCATGAGTACACTGATCGGCCGGCTGCGCCCCTGTCCGGTGCTGGGCTGGAAATTCACTTTGCTGTCGCACAATACCCTGCGCGGCGCGGCGGGCGCGGCGCTGCTAAACGCGGAATTGATGCGGGAAATGGGTTATCTGGAGCGTTGAGCCTGGATTTTGACGCGGCGGCGGCCCAGGAATCGCTGTTGGGAGATATTCCACCATGGTGGTGATGAAATTCGGCGGCACGTCGGTGGAAAACGCGCTTGCGCTGCGGCGCATGGCGGAGATTGTCGCCGACCGGAAAGATGAGGCGCCCGTGGTGGTGGTCTCCGCCATGGCGGGTGTCAC
>JAJZKY010000734.1 GCA_021803885.1 Planctomycetota bacterium | reverse complement strand
GGCCGGAAGCGGGCGTTGTTCACGATAAGATGGGCATGGTGAGCCGCTATGTGACTACAAGATAATCATCAAACTCATCTCCGCTACCACAACGGCCAAGGGGCTCAAGGTCACGTGCCGGCTGGATCGGCGGAAATATCCCACTGGCCGCGACGTCACCGACGAAGAGATGCAACGCGTCAACCTAGAACGCAACAAGTCTCACGGCGAGTGGAACTACGCCATAAAGCCGAGCGTGAACGCTTGATGATTAAGTTGTCACTTTTATTTATTAACGGCGCCTCAACACAACCGACTCGCTACGTCACTGCAACGTTCGCGGGTTTTTTGGTCGTCTTAATGGTCAATTGCCTCCGGTACGGCCAGATCAAAGTGACCGAAGCGCAAAGCCATCATGGGAAGCATGAACAGGTTCAAAATGGTAGATGTTATTAAGCCACCGATAATAACTTGCGCCATTGGCCCCTCAATCTCATTACCGGGTGCCCCGCTGGTGAGCGCCAACGGCAGCAGACCCAAGGCCGTTACCAAAGCGGTCATAAGAATCGGAACGAGCCGTTCTTGGGCGCCCCGAATAGCCGCACTCCGCCCCCAAGAGACGCCTTCCTTTTCAACAAGATGTTGGTAATGGGAAATCAACATAAGGGAATTGCGTAACGTGATACCGAAGATGGTCACAAAACCGACCAAGGATCCCAGGGACAATATGCCACCTGTAAGCAGCACCGCAGTCACCCCACCCACCAGAGCAAAAGGCAGATTGAGCAGCACCAGAAATAAAGATCGTAGGCTGCGCAGGGCAATAAAAAGGAGGAGCACAACACCAACTCCCGCCATCAACGAGTACATGAGTAGCTCGGATTGCGCCTTTGCCTGAGCGGCCGCCGCACCTGAAAACACCACATAGGCCCCCACGGGGAAAGAGACCGCTTCATGGATCCGTTGTTCCGCCTCATGCACGAAATGATTCAATGCCTGACCGTGCACATTGGTGGTCACAGTCTGCACCGGCTGCCCTCCAGTCTCGAGTATGGCGGAGGGTCCCGGACTCTCATAGATATCGGCCAAATTGTGCAAAAGGACCACTAACCCATTGGGATTGCGCAACGGCAGATTACCCACCTGTGCAGGATTCTGCCGTCTTGCAGGACCAAGCATTACCGCCACATTGAACACCCGGTTGCCTTGATAGGTTTGCGCAACCACGGTGCCTGCATACGCAATATGGATAGCATCCAGCACCTCGACCGGCGTAAAACCCCAACGCGCCAACGCCGCTGGCTGCAGGCGGATGGTCAGTTGCGGTGCCGTGGGAGGCGAGTGCATCCGTATATCGACAGCGCCAGGCAACCGTTTAAGGACATGAGTAATTTCTAGCGCCTTTTCATAAAGGATATCGATATTGGCCCCAAAAACGCTGATCACGACTGGGGCGGTATAACCAGAGATCGTCTCTTCAATACGGTCGGACAAAGGCGTTTCAACGGAGAACTCGACACCTGGAAAACCCGCAAGCGTCTTGCGGATCTCTGTTAAAGTATGCTGCTGTCCCGCCGCAGAGAGCGATTTAAGGCCTACAATAAATTCACTCACATTAACGCCATAGTTATCCGTACCCGTCTTCTCCGCCCTCCCTACCCGTTGCGCCACGGAGCGAACTGCGGTGATGTGGCGTAGCGCCAAAGAAACGCGACGCCCAAGACGCAACGATTCAGTAAGCGATGTACCCGGCGCCGTCGACACATGTACGATAAAATGCCGCTCATTAAATTTCGGTAAAAAATTACTACCAAACGAAAATACAACTACCACCGCAATCCCACAGAGAAGCGCAATTCCTCCGATCATCCATCGACTGTGGTCCTCAATGACAGCAAGGGCCCGCGCGTGACCCGCTTTCAGTGCACGAACCCAGGCATAGTCAAGTGACCGGGATGGTGTGACATTCTGGGATGCGGTAGACCCGAGCAACAAATAAGCCAAAGCAGGAGTCAAGGTCAGCGCCATGCCTAGGGAAGCAAACACAGCGGCGATATACGCCTCTCCCAGTGGCGCAAATAGTTTGCCGGTTACCCCGGAAAGAGTTAACACAGGCAAAAAGACTAAAGCGACAATAAAGGTGGCGTAAACCACCGCCCCGCGTACTTCCAGCGAACTTCTAATCACCACCTGCGCGACTGGCAATGGTCGAGGACGGGTACGGTTTTCTCCTAGACGTCGAAGAATGTTCTCAACATCGATAATAGCGTCGTCCACCACCTCGCCAATAGCAATAGCCAAACCACCCAAAGTCATCGTGTTTATGCCGACACCCAAGGCATGAAGCACAATGATCGCAGTGAGCAAAGAAAGGGGGATGGCGATCGCCGATATTAACGCCGTACGCACGTTAAACAAGAAAAGAAACAGTACGACGATGACAAGGACTGCCCCTAGTAGAAGTGCGGCGCGTAGGTGGGCAACGGCTGCATCAATGTAGCTGGCCTGCTGAAAAATACTGGGATGCAGAGACACGCCTTGCGCCGCCAGTACCGGTCCGATCTCCTGAAGCCGCTCCTTCACCGCCCTGGTGACCGCCAGGGTATTGCCACCATATTGCTCCTCGATGTTAAGAATAACCCCCGGCCTACCCTCTATTGTGGCGCCGCCAATAGCCGGTGCGGGGGCCGCGGTCACACGCGCTACATCACCCAAACGAACATCCGCGCCCTGACGACGCAGAAGTACCACAGTCGCTAACTGGGCAGCAGTGAGGCTCTGGCCTTCCGTGCGGATCGCAATCCTTTGATTGGCGTTCTCCAGAAAACCGGCTCCCCGTACCCCCGTAGCACGCCGCGCAGCACGCACAATATCCTGAAAGGACAAACCAAAACGGACTAATTTTTTCGGTTCGACTTGAATCTGCAGTTCCCGAACCTGCCCACCATACACGGCCACATTGGCCACGCCTGGAACACTGAGCAACTGCGGTCTCAACGACCAATAAGCCAGAGTACGCAGGGTCATCAGGGAGCGAGTAGTCGAGGTAAGGCCAACGACCTGGATAACGCCCGTAGCCGAGGTTAAGGGAGCGAGAAGCGGCGCATGGACGCCCCGTGGCAGTTGTCCGACGACGGTACTCAACTGTTCCGCCACCATCTGCCGATCCCGGTAAATATTTGTTCCATTACGAAAGGTTAAGGTAATCACCGAAAGACCTTGAATAGACCGCGAACGCACAGCT